>JAUWNI010000123.1 GCA_030612705.1 Phycisphaerae bacterium
GCCCGGTCCTTCGGGAAGGGTAAATTCTACTCCACGCAGCGCCGGGCGGACTGAAGTCCGCGGCTCCTCGGGTTGAACCTATCAAAGCAACACTGGCGGAGCACTAGCCTGCGTGGCGCCCTACCACAGTATCCAGCCGAGATACACGGCGTAGATGCCCAGGAGCAACGCCCCTTCGCGGCGAGAGATGCGGTGTCCGGTTCGCAATACCCAGAACGAGAGCACGACGACAAACAGCATCACCGGCGCGTCGAAGTAAAGCGTTTCCTTCGATACTTCGAGTGGAAAAAACACCGACGTGACGCCGATCACCGCCAGGATGTTAAAGATATTGCTGCCGACGATGTTACCGACCGCGATGTCGGGCTGGTTGCGTCGGGCGGCGACCACACAGGTGGCCAACTCCGGCAGGCTCGTGCCCAGGGCCACGATCGTCAGCCCGATGATCCGCGTGCTTACGCCTAGCAGTTCCGCGATGCCGACGGCGCCCGCCACAATCAGGTCGGCCCCTTGCACCAAACCGGCGATGCCGATCACCACGGCCAGAAGATTGACAAACCATGGACGGGGACGCAACCGCGGATCGTGCTCGTATTCGTCCTCGACGACTTTCGGCTGCCGACGCGCCCCGAAGTAGGTAAAGAACGTATACAGCACCAGGGCAACGACGAAAAAGCCGCCCTGCCAACGGTCGATCGTCCCGTTATCGATCGCGAACAGGATAAAAAACGCCGTAAAGAACAGCATCACGGGCGCGTCGGTGGTGACGACGTTGCGTGAGACGCGCAGCGGGCGGGCCAGGGCCGCCAGGGCCAGCACGATCAGAATGTTCATGATGCAACTGCCGACGACGTTGGCGACCGCCAGGTCGTCCTGGCCCTGGGCGGCGGACTGCATCGAGACGGCGATTTCGGGTGCCGAGGTGCCGAACGCGATGATGGTTAGCCCGACGACGAGGGCGGATACGCCCATCTGCCGGGCGAGCTGTGCGGACCCACGTACCAGGCACTCGCCGCCACAGCCCAGGATAACCAGGCCGCCGATGAGCAATCCGATGTAATTCACCCACACCAGCGTGACTCCTGTATTCGCTTTCCCGTTCGTGTTAACGTGTCCGGCTTTTCAACCCCGCTCCGGGCGCGAATCCAACCGACCGGACAGGATCGGGGTTAATGGCCGAGGTTTCAAGCGCTTTGAGGTAAAACCGCGCCGAGGTTGTTCCGAAAAGACAAAGATACGGACATAATACAGCCTGTTGGCGCAGTCACAATTTGGCTCCTCGAACCCAGACCATCAGACTTTAAGGAATTCATCCATGATGCTCGCGCTTGCCGCTGACGCGGAGAAATACGTTCCGCATACCTTCTGGGTTTGGCCGTTCGTCGGGATCCTGTTGGCGATCGCCATCCTGCCACTGCTGCGCAAGACACATCATTGGTGGGAGGAAAACCGCAGCAAGCTGACCGTCGCGCTGATACTGGCGGCTATCACGCTGCTGTACTACGGCTTCCGAGGGCACGGCGTCGAGGTCCACGGCCACGAAGACGAGGGTGCCGCCCACGCGGCGGAAGTCGCTTCGCACGCCGACACCACCGAGCAGCCCACGGTGGAGGAGCACACGCCCGACGAGCACGATTCCGCATCCGCCGCTATACATCCGGGGCAGGATGCGCATATCGAGGACGCGGCTCACGCCGCCGCCGCCGATCATGAGAAACACTACAGCGCCACGGGAATCGAAACCGTGCTGGCCGTGCTCGACCACGCGGTACTCATGGAGTATGTGCCGTTCATCGTGCTGCTGTTCAGCCTGTACGTGATCGCCGGCGGGATCGTCGTCCGCGGGGACATCCGGGCCACGCCGGTGGCCAACACTTGCATCATTGGCACCGGCGGCCTGCTGGCGAGCTTCATCGGAACGACCGGCTCGGCGATGCTGCTGATCCGCTTTCTGCTCAAGACCAACTCCGAGCGCCGGTATAAGATCCACACCGTTGTCTTCTTTATCTTCATCGCCGCCAACATAGGCGGCATGCTCCTACCCATCGGTGATCCCCCGCTGTTCCTCGGCTACCTGCGGGGCGTGCCGTTCTTCTGGACGCTCGGCCTATGGAAGTATTGGCTGTTCATGCTCCTCCTCATGCTCGGGATTTACTTCCTGTGGGATTCGTGGGCCTACAAACGCGAGTCGCCCGAGGCCATCCAGCTCGACGACACTCAGCTCCAGCCGATACGCGCCGCCGGCCTGATCAACATTATCTGGCTCGTGGGCGTGGTGGCGGCGGTTGCGATGCTCGATCCGAACAAGGAATTCCCGGGAACGACCTGGAAGCCGTTCCCCTATCTGCGCGAGGTGGTGCAGTTGCTGATGGCCGCACTCTCCTGGCTCACAACGTCGATGGCCCTGCGCAAGGAGAACCAGTTCACCTTCGTCGCGATCGGCGAGGTGGCGTGCCTGTTCATCGGCATCTTCGTCACGATGCAGGTACCGATCGAGATCCTGCGGGCCCGAGGGGCCGAGCTGGGCCTCGGCGAACCGTGGCACTTCTTCTGGGCCACCGGCATCCTCAGCAGCTTCCTGGACAACGCGCCCACCTACGTCGTCTACTTCGAGACCGCCAGCGCGCTGCCGGAAACCGGAATGCAGATGATGACCGGCGTGGCGACCGGATCGATCCCGATTCCGCTGCTGATCGCGATCAGTTGCGGGGCCGTGTTCATGGGTGCCAACACCTATATCGGCAACGGCCCGAACTTCATGGTCAAGGCGATCGCCGAGCAGTCCGGCGTGAAGATGCCCAGCTTTTTCGGATACATGATGTATTCGGGAATCATTTTGATCCCGATCTTCGTTATTCTGACGCTGATATTCTTCCGCTAGTGCTTTGTCGCAGGTGTATTGATGAACCAGGCAGATAAAGCCTCAAGAAGAGCCGCGGACTTCAGTCCGCCCGGTCCTTCGGGAAGGGTAAATTCTACTCCCCGCGGCGCCGCGTGGACTTCAGGTCCGCAGCTCCTTGGAACTGCGCTCCATCCCTCAAACCACCAGCGGCAAAGCATTAGTACCTTGTCCACCCTAAAATGTCGGGTGGCTTGGGCGTCCCGCCCGAGGTTTCCACAGGCGAGACGCCTGTGCCACCCAACATTGTGCCACCCAACATTGTGCTACCCGACATTGTGCTCGGGATGACAACGTTCAACATTTCCCGCTCGAAGTAATAACTGTTGCCCCGCCGGGGCTATGGTACTGAACCGATACGAGTTATCTTTCAGGTCTGACCAACCGGTGATTTCTGGGCACGCTCGACTTTGCCACGGAAAATCGTGGAGGCGAGGAAGAACCAGTAAGGAGCATGGGATGTATCGCATTGTCGCTTTGATTCTTTTATTCGGTATTTACGGCACAGGCCCGGTAACGGCGCAGGACACGACGGAGCGTGCTACCCAGGATAGCGCCCAGCAACAGCCGGAGAGCAAGGCACCCGCTCCGCAATCCGACGCCGAGCGGATCGCGCGTCTCGAACGCACGATCGAGGAGAACGAAAAGCTCCTAAACGATCTGAAAACCAAGTTCGAGGATTCGCAAGGCGAATTCCCGCAAGCCAAGGCCGAGTTCAACAAGCTGGACGAGGAGCTTCAGGCCAAGCGAAACGAGCTTGAACAGCTCAACAGCGATGGTAAAGCCGAGCAGGCCGCGGCACTTCAAGCCGAAATCGAAGCGCTCGAGCCGCCCTGGAAGCTCGCCAAGGAGCGTTTCGATCTGCTGATCGAGCAGCGCAAGACCGAGCAGGAGCAAATCGCGACACTCGACGAGCGAATCCAGCAGGATCGCGCAGCGCTCGAGCGACTGCTAATGCCGACCTCGCAGCCGCTTGACGCCGCGGATCAACCGCCCACGACAGCGCCCGTCCAACCGGCAGCCCAAGCCGACGTTGCACCGGAGGCCGGTGAAGCTCCGTCCGTGGCGCCGTTGGCAGTACCTCCGGGAACGGCGCAAGTGCAGCCCGTGACCCCGCCGTCCGACGAAGTTGAGGAAGCGCCGCCCAGCGAGGAGGCCCGCCGAGCCCAGCAGGAAGCCCAGGCCGCCGAGACGGAAGCCCGAATAGCCGAAGCGGAAGTCGTGTCGGTCGCGCAGCGCATCGACCAGCTCCGCAAGCAGATCGAGCAGGAAAAGACGTCACTCGAAACGGCCCGCAAGATAGCCGACAACGCGCGTCAAACCGAGCGCGCGCTGAACGAGCAGGCGCAAAAGCGTATGTCCGAGGGCGCGCCACGGGACGAGTTGCGGGAGCTCTGGGTGAAAACCGCCGGCGCTCGGCAAAATTATCACGAAGCCCGAGACGAAGTTGCCGAACATGTCGCCCGTCTCGAAGACTTGCAAGCCCAGCTTGCCCAACTTCAGGACGAGCAGATCGCTGCCCTGAGAGACGCGGAACAAAAGCAAGCCGAAGCCAAAGATAAACGCAAGCTCGCGGACTGGACGAAGAGCCCGTTCTATCCGCCGAACCTGCTCAAATGGCTGATCGAGCGCGGCCCACGCGTCATCGGCATCATCCTCGGCATTGTCGTGCTGCTGTGGCTTTCACGCGCCGTCGAGGGACGCATCGTCAGGCTGCTCACGGGCCAAACGGAGCACGGCTCGGCCACCGAGCGCGCCGACCGCGCCCAAACCCTGGCAAGCGTGTTTCGCAGCGCCGTGGCCGTCGTCGTCGTGGTCGGCGGGCTTTTGATGCTGCTCAGCGAGTTCGGCGTTCCCATGGCTCCATTACTGGGGGCCAGCGCGGTGGTCGGGGTGGCCGTCGGCTTCGGTGCCCAAAACGTCGTCCGCGACTACTTCGCCGGCTTCATGATCCTGCTCGAAAACCAGTACGGCATCAACGACGTCGTCAAGGTCGGTAACATCGGCGGGCTGGTCGAACGCGTCACGCTGCGCGTCACCGTCCTCCGCGGCCTCGACGGCACCGTCCACTTCATCCCCAACGGCCAGATCGCCACCGTCAGCAACATGACCCTCGGCTGGTCGCGGGCGCTGTTCGACATCGGCGTGGCCTACAAGGAAGACGTCGACCAGGTCATGGACGTGCTCGTCGGGCTCGGCAAGGAGCTGCGCGCCGACCCGCAATTCAGCAACCTGATCCTCGACGACCCCGAAATGCTCGGCGTCGACAGCTTCGGCGACTGGGCGGTGGTCATCAAGTTCTTCATCAAGACCCGCCCCTTGCAGCAGTGGACCGTCAAACGCGCCATGCTCCGCCGAATAAAGAAGAAGTTCGACGAGTTGGGCATCGAGATCCCGTTCCCCTACCGGACGATCTACCACCGCTACGAACAAGGCCAGCTTCCCCCGGGCACGCAGATCGCCGCCGGCCCACGCGTGGATACGCGATAATCAAAGCACGTAGGGCAGGCCGTCGAGTACGTAGGGCAGGCCGTCGAGACAAGTGAGAACGTAAGCCGTAAGAAGGACACAATCCACGATAAGGCCATAAGAATAGAGTGGACAAGGCCTGCCGGCACGGATAAAACGAAAAAGCGACAGGCCTGGATTCTCGGCAGGTAACCGTGCTCCGAACACCAAACCGCACCGACCGGGGACGATTCCCCTGGTCATGATGGCCTGCCCTACCTGCTCGATTACGAACGGGCGAACTCGAGATCAGACGGAGAATACGAGAATGTGTATCAGAACTACGCGATCGATGATGTCCGTACTTTTCGCCACAGTACTTGTCGCCGCCAGCGGATGTGCGGCGTTCGAGAACAAGATGATTCACACGATGCATAAGGCGGCTCTCGACGATCGCCGAACCATCGAACTGACGCAACATGTCCAGCGGAATGCACTCCTGCGAGGCCCTCGACACAACTATGATGAACTATCAGTATGGGCGGCGTTCAACCAAGAGGTCAGAAGCCGCGTGGTCGTGGCACGATACGGGAGCGCAGACTGGCGGAGTGCCCCACGCTTCGAGTTCGGCCCGCTTGAAGCTCGTGCGCACGCGGATCGCATGAAGCTGTGGTTCGTTGACGCGGATGCTGCCCGCGTGGTTGCATCGGTTGACTGCGAAACGCGTGCTGTGACAGGACCAGAGGATGAACCTCCGCCGTGGGCGACTGTCGAAGGAGGTATATACCTGGAGCGTATCGAGTGTGATTAGCACGAGTGCGGCTACGACCTGACCGGCAACGTCAGCGGGCGATGCCCGGAGTGCGGCGAGCCTGTTAAGCACGTAGCACGTAGGGCAGGCCGTCGAGACAAGCGAGAACGTACGCTGTGAGAAGGACGCAATCCACGATAAGGCCATAGGAATAGAGCGGACAAGGCCTGCCGACACGGATGAAACAGGTAGCAGAAGAGCGGCAGGCCTGAATTCTCGGCAGGTAACCGTGCTCCGAACACCAAACCGCACCGACCGGGGACGATTCCCCTGGTCATAACGGCTTGCCCTACCTACTGGCAGCAATCTAACCGTCGTCGATTTCGAGAATCACCGCTCCCCTCATGCTCCTAGATGCCTTATAATCCGCTCCGATCGGTGATCACTCGTAATCACATTGACCGGGTACTGGTATGGCAGCTGAACAAGAACAAGTTCCCTCGCGGCGATTCCACAAGACGAAGCTCGGGCAGATATATCTCGGGGACACGTTGGAAGTTCTGCGAGAACGCGTAGACTCGGGCTCGGTGGATTTGGTCATGACGAGCCCCCCGTTCGGGCTTGTCCGGAAGAAGGACTACGGCAACGTCGATGCTGACCAGTACGTGGAGTGGTTCAAGCCGTTCGGCAAGCTTTTTCGCGACGTTCTGAAGCCAAGCGGGTCGCTTGTAATCGACATCGGCGGTGCGTGGATACAAGGACAACCAACGCGGAGCCTGTACCATTACGAGCTTCTCATAATGCTGTGCCGTGAGTGCGGATTTCATCTCGCTCAGGAATTTTTCTGGTGGAATCCCGCGAAGCTCCCAACACCTGCCGAGTGGGTGACGGTACGTCGAATCCGCGTGAAGGATGCGGTCAACTGCGTTTGGTGGCTCTCACCGACGCCGTGGCCGAAGGCGTCAAATCGTCGGGTTCTGGTTCCGTACAGCGATTCGATGCGGAACCTATTGAAGAACGGCTACCGAGCAAAGCTCCGCCCAAGTGGTCACGACATCAGTGAGAAGTTCGCGATCGACAACAAGGCGTCGATTCCGCCGAACGTCATCGCTCTGGCTCACACTGAGAGCAACTCGTTCTACCTGCGATACTGCAAAGAGAAGGGCATCAAACCGCACCCGGCTCGATTTCCGGCGGAACTCCCCGAGTACTTTATTCGGATGCTGACCGATCGTGGCGACTTTGTAATAGACCCATTCGCTGGCAGTTGTGCGACCGGGGAAGTAGCCGATCGGTTGGACCGAAAATGGCTCTGTGTTGACTTGGTGGAGGAATATCTCGAAGGTGCCCTTGGCCGCTTCCAGAAGAAGCCCAAGGCACAGCAGACGAGACTGTTTCCGGTGTTGGAAAGTAGGCAGACTGAGTACAGACTGTCGCACCCCGCGTCGTGCTGGGGGTATAATTCCGAAGCACCGTTACCCGCCGATGGTGGCCGGAAGCGAGTCATCAAGTCGAAGTCGGAGAAGAAAGAACCCAAGAAAGCCAAGACTCGAAGGACTCCATAGGCGAGACTCATGCCAGCCGTTTCACCCACTCAGTTAATAGATGTGATCCTCGACGCTATTCAGCAGTCCGGTGAAGCGGGAATGCGTGTCTCTGCCGTGCGTACGCACCCACGCAAGTTCGCAATCTCCGGGCCGGAAGGTCCCGTTGACCTGTGGATATTCGCGTGGACGCTGACGTTCGGGGGTAAGCCATCGCTTCCGGATGAGTACCGTGTCCAGATGACTTCGGTATCGTCCCCCCTTTCACTGAACCCGGCAGGTCCCACGGTCCTGATGGGTTACGAGCCGAACTTGCAGGTGTTCGCGGGATTTGACCTTCAGAGGCATCGAACATTCACGACGGGTTCACCTTCTGTGCAAATCGACCTCACGGCACTACGCCAAGCCTTACAGGACGGCATGACTTTCCATCGCAAGAGCAACGCCGAAATCGCGATCGCTGTTCGTCCAGATCACTTCATGGTGTACGTACGCAACGCTGAGAACCTTCACCGGTTCGGTAGACAGGCTCAGACTCTTACCGCTTTGTCAAGGGCGGCGGCCCGGCAGACGATTCCAGAAGTCGATATACAACGGCTGAGTACTGAACGGCGGCGTGTTGTAGAGACGGTCAGCCGCATCTCGCGTGCATCGAACTTCCGCGAACAGGTGCTGAACGGCTACGGTCATCGCTGTGCGGTGACGCGGATGCAATTGAAGTTGGTGGACGCGGCCCACATTCTGCCAGTGGCAGCCCCCGGTAGTTCGGATCACGTCGTGAACGGCATCGCTTTGTCCGCCACGTATCACCGGGCTTTCGACAACGGGCTGGTTTATCTGGACGAACAGTACGTCATGAAGGTCAACCCCGAGCGTGAGCAGCACCTCGCCCAGCTGCAACTTGACGGCGGGCTCCCTGCGTTCAAGGCTACGCTCGGCAGGATTCACCTACCCGCCGACCGGCGCCAGTGGCCCAACGTGCGTTTCATTCGGAAGGCAAACAGGTATCGACACATTTAGGCATAGCCCCCGGCGAGACGCCGGTACAACATGTTACGTCGGGCACGGAGACACGGCGCTACACGGCCGGTGCGTGGGCCTGGCCGCTACAACCCCTCGCTTACACTCAGGGGTCGGTTTGGCCCATCGCTTACGCTCAGGGGTCTGTTTGGCGCCTCGCTTGCGCTTCGGGCTCGGTTTGGCCCCTCGCTTGCGCTTCGGGCTCTGTTTGCCCCTCGCTTGCGCTCAGGGCTTGGATTAGCGGCGGCGTTGTGCACGCTCCATGGCGCGTTGGTCGTCGCGTTTTTTCAGGTCTTGGCGTTTGTCGTGGAATTTTTTGCCGCGGACCAGCCCGATAAGGACTTTTACCAGGCCGCGGTCGTTGAAATACATTTTTAGTGGGACCAGCGTGAGGCCTTTTTGGGTGACCTTATTGAAGAGCTTGCGGATTTCGCGTTTGTGGAGCAATAATTTCCGTTCGCGGGTGGGTTTGTGCTGAGCGTAACCGGCTTGAGGATAAGGAGATATGTTGCAGTCGCGGAGAAAAACCTCGCCGTCGCGGATCACCGCGAAGGCCTCCTCCAGCGAAGCCTTGCCCGAACGTAAGCTCTTGACCTCACTACCAGTTAGCGAAATTCCCGCCTCGGCCCGCTCCAATATCTCATAATTGAAACGGGCCTTCTTGTTATTAATCCGCGGCGTTGGTGGTGGACCTTTGGCCATGATCTTTTTACAGTGTAACTGGGTATAGCTCCGTTGCAACTTGCCCCGAGTGCTAGACTATAAGTGTGTGGCGAATGCACATGACCCGAGTTCCGGAACATGGGAGCGTGCATGACGCGAAGTGAAGAAACCAGGCTGATCGCCCGGATCAAACGCGGGCACGCCGACGCTTTTCGCGAACTCGTGGAAGCGTACCAGGGACGATTGTCCGCCTTCATCTGGCGGATGGTACGCAACCACCACGAGACCGAGGACCTGTGTCAGGCGGCGTTCGTCAAGGCCTACGAGTCGCTCGACAGCTACTCGAGCAACTACGCGTTCAGCACTTGGCTCTTCACCATCGCGTATCGCCTGTGCCTGAACAGCCTGCGTAAGAAAAGGGCCATCTCAGGCGAGACGGACTTCTCGTATGTCAGCGATGGCGAAGACGACGTGTCGCTCTCGCTCGCCAACAGCGAGGAGGCCCAGCGGCTCAGGGATTTGATCTGGGACGCCGTCGGCCAGCTCTCGCCGCCGCAGAAGAGTGCCGTTCTGCTCTTCTATCGCGAGGGCAAGAGTTGCCAGGAGATCGGCGTGGTTCTGGGAATACCGGCCGTGACGGTCAAGAGCCACCTGCACCGCGGCCGCGAGAAGCTGCGTCAGCTTCTCAACGCGGAATTTGTTGAAGACTGGCTGGCGGTGCGGTACTCGGGTGATTCGTCCGGTGCGTGAGTAAAATGGAATGAACTGCTCGGAAGCGGAACACTTTTTCGACGCGTATCTTGACGACGAACTGGCCGGGTCGTTGCGGCTAGAGTTCGACGCCCACCGTCTGCGTTGCACGGTCTGCCAGCAGAAGCTGGCGATGATGGAAGCCTGCGAGCACATCCTCGCCCACGACGCACGCGGGCCGACGCTCTCGGACGACTTCACCGATCGCGTCATGAACGAGGTCGGTCGGCAGCGTGCAATCGCTCAACATTCCCGCAAACGCCGCATCATGATCACCGCGGCGGTAGGCCTTCAGGCGGCGGCCGTGATCGTTTTCGCCGTGCTGTGGGCGGGCCATTGGAACCAGCCGGCCCCGCCCGTCCTGGAACCGGGTGCGGATGTGGCATTTGTCGAGCGGGTGGGAGATGCCATCGCCGAGAAGGACCGAGTTGAGCTGACCGAGCTCATGTTTGCTCGACGCAATCAATATGTCGCCGCCCGGTCCAATCTCAAGGACGAGATGAACGGGCTGTTCCGCTACGCGGCCGGTTTTTCGATTCTGGACGATTTGTCATTCCAACCCGCCCCGACGCCGAGCCCTTGGAGTTTGTTCCCCGCGATGCTCGCGCCGACCCCTGTGGAAGAAACCGAGCCGGCGCCGAGTGCGGCGGGTTCCTATTCGCTATAATCAGCGCTCATCGTGACACTCTCGATCGAAACCAGTCTCTCACGCCGCCGAGTTGCCTTATGTGCAGCCGTGGCTCTCTGTGCGTTTGGATTGCCGTGCCAAGTTGAAGCAGATGACTCGCTGGCGCGGTCCGTGCCCGCCGAAGTCGGCCTCTTTGCCGAAGTGCGTAACGCCGGCGACTTGCTGACCAGATTGACCGACCCGCAGATCTGGACCACGCTCGCCGAGCTTGCCGGCCAACCCGCGCGCCCGGAGGATGTTGCCGACTGGCGCAGGCGCATCCAGCAGACCGTCAAAATGAAACCCGAAGAGGCCATCCACGCCCTCTTCTCGCAATCCGTAGCCTTCGTCGGCGAGGGCCCCGGCCGCGCTCAGGACGCCGTCGTCCTCTGCCGACCAAACCACGAGGTTACAACCGCCGAACTGCTCACACGCTGGAACGCAAGCCGACTCCGCCAACCACAACGCCCGCCAACCTATCGGCTCTACAGCAACATCGGCGTCAGCGAGCACAACGGGCTGCTCATCTTCGGCGATCTGATCCCAAAGGAAGGACTCTTCCGCCGCTTGCAACAATTCACCGCCGACGCCCAACCCAAAGCATTGGCCGACGACCCCGTTTACAAAAAGCTGCTCGCACGCGTGCCGCGGAATCCCGACGGCGTCTTGTTCGCACGCCTCGGACTGGCCGCCCCCATCCTGGTCCCGACGATATCGGCAAGTTCGCAACCGACTTCACAGCCGACACTGTCGGACCTGCCCGGCCCGTTGCGCAACGCAAAAAACATCATGCTCGCCCTGCACCGCGAGGGCTCGCTGCTGCACTTCACCGCCGTCGGTGACGCCCCCGGCAAAGATACGGCAAAACCGGCCCGCCCGGTTCGTCTGATTGAGTCACTGCCGGAGCGCACTCTGTTGGCGTGGCAAGGGCGCGTCGACTTTTCCAAACCGACCGAGGCGTTCCTGCGAACACGTGAGCAGAACCCGATCCCCGGCGTTTTTCAGTTACCGGAGCAGATCGAAACGTTGGATCGTTTCATCAAGTCGCTCGATACAAGCGCTTGCGTGGCGATCGGCCCGATCTATCCCGCGGGACGCCCCACGAACACGCCGCCGTTACCCGCGATCGCCTTGCTGGCGGGTACGCATGACCCGGCGACTACGCTGGCCGAAATGCGCGGCGTCGCTAATATCGGCATGTTGGGTTACACACTCTTCGCCTTCGGCCGCGGCCTGCCGCTGTTGCAGCCGATTGATGAAACCCGGCTCGGCGACACGCCCGTCTTCGTCCTCGATCTCAGTCCGCTGCTCAAACCCACCGCCGGCAAGGCCATCGGACAGATCCAACTGTGCTGGATGGTCCACAACAACGTACTCATCATCACCTCGCACCTCGACTGGCTTCGGCGGATCGTCGCCGCCCGCAACGGCCATGAGGCTACCCTGGCCAAGGTCATACTGCTATCGCGCGGCACACAGCCGCTCGAGAGTGTCAACGCCTTCGTGATCCAAAGCGGCCCGATCTCCGACATCGCCGCCGCCTGGCTCGAATACCTTAAACGCACGAAGCCCGAAGTCTTCAGCGAAGCCTGGTGGCGCAACCGACAACCCGGCGGCGGACATATGCGCCTCGGCATAAACGTCACCACCGACGACACCAACCGCCGACTCCGCCTCAACGAGGTCTTCGAAAACCAGCCCGCCTCCGGCCGCCTCAAGGTCGGCGACTTCATCGTCGGCTATGGCAACCGCCGATTCACCACCGACGACCTCATTGCCGAAATCACCACCGCTATTCAGGAAAGGCCTCACGCCCGCTGGATGGAATTGCTGATCGAGCGTGACGGCGTCACGCAGCGTATGCGCCTGCCGCTGCCCTTCATCGATCCCATGCAGTTTCTGCACCGCATCGTCGCGATCGGCAAGATTGCCCAGCGCGCCGTCTACCGCGACGACCAGTCCGACCCCGCCGGCCCCCGCGGCTTCCTCACCATCGAGCTGCGCACCAGCGAAAAACCCCTCTTCGAATTTCCCCAACCCATCCCAATCGGATCTACAAGCAAGCCTTCCGATTAAGAGCCTCTACCACAACTGACGGTGGCACTGGTTAACCGATCGAGGGGTAAGCGTCATTTGCGTGGGTACGCGCGTGCATGACAGTTTTGGTGGACGCTGTGTAAGCCGGGAAACGTAGCGTCGGCCCCCCGCGGCCGACGTA
>JAUWNI010000193.1 GCA_030612705.1 Phycisphaerae bacterium
CTTCAGTCCGCCCGGTCCTTCGGGGAGTAGAATTTATCCTTCCCGAAGAACCGGGCGGGCTGAAGTCCGCGGCTCTTCGAGTATTGTTGCCCTCTTCAAGTATTATCACGGCCTCGAAAGAAACACTACCCATCAAATCAACCTAGACAAAGCACTAGACGCCAAACGCACTCGACAACCGACGCCCACATTGACGGTTTTCCGTCAAATTCGCCGTAGCCTTGCCATGCACCTGGGAGCCTTCGATAATGTCAGAGAATAGCCTATCAACAGGGCTCCACAAGCTACGGGAGAACAGAATGTTCACACGACACACTCTTTTACAGACCGCCTGTCTCGTCGGCCTGATCACGCTCGTCCACGGGGGTTGCACGATTACCGTCGATCCAAACGATCTCGGCGACGGTACCAGCAGCGGCGCGGAAGGCAAAATCACCATCAGAATCGTGAACACCACCGGCCATACGCTCGACCCGCAGATCTATCTCTCGTCCGAGCCCGTCGATCTTGATCAGCTCTTCACCGGCAGCCTGAAATACACGAATTACGGTGTCGGGCTCCAGGGCCTGATCGCGAAGTATACTACAGACGATTTCGAGATCGACTGCGACCAGGCACGCGTGATCGGAACCCTGGGCGGGAGCTTCGGCGGCGGTGACGACGACAACGACCTGAACAATCCCGACGGTTCCGGAACGCAGCGCGTACTCACGCAGGAGTTGGTGTATTTCTGTGGCGATCGGATCACGTTTACCTTCCGCGAGTCGGCGGGCAGCTTCACAACCACGTTCGATATTGACCCATAGCGAAAGGGGAGAGCGAAAATGCTGATGCCCGCAAGAATAGTGGTTGTGGCCGCGCCGTTGGCAGCGCTACTGCTGGCCGGGTGCATCGTTGAAACCGTTCCCACGGGGCCGATCACGGTAACGCTGGTGAATGAAACAGCCCTGGACGTGCGGCCGGACTTGTACACCAGCGGCTCGGCGACGGACGCCGCGGGTTTGTTCGTCGGTGCCAATCTGCGAACGGACTTCACGGACCGTGATTTCCCGGAACTCCGGGGGAGCGAGAGCGTGACGCTGACGCTGGATTGCGTTGACGCGTCGAGCATCGGCGTCCACACGCCGGTGCTGTTTGATGCGGTCCAATTGAACGTGACGACCTCGGAGGACATAGAAATCCTGCTGCGTGACGCGGATTTCCAATGCGAGACGACCGTGCGGTTCGTCTATTACACCCAAGACGATGTCTTCCACGTGCGCGTTGAGACGCAGTAGCGGAAGTCGTCTCGGTCGCGCCGATAACCCAATCTGCGAGAGAACACGTATAGCGGCCGGGTTCTATCCCGGTCGTCTTTTTTTGACTGCTTCCAGACGACTTCAAAGTCTCTCCTAGAATCCGTAACCTATGGGAGTGGTGATTCGAACGTCCCTGGACTGAGCAGACATGATCCCGACCGAGATTCTTAAAAAGGTCCGACGCATCCAGATCGTCACGTCGGCGATGGTCAGCGACCTCTTCGCCGGACAGTATCACTCCGCCTTCAAGGGCCTCGGAATCGAGTTCGAGGAGGTCCGCGAGTATCAGCCCGGCGACGACGTCCGCACGATCGACTGGAACGTCACCGCCCGCACCGGCCGCCCGTTCGTCAAGCGCTTCCGCGAGGAGCGCGAGCTGACCGTCGTCCTGCTCGTGGACGTGAGTGCGTCACAGGAATTCGGCACGCGCGAGCAGCTCAAGAGCGAGCTGGTCGCGGAGCTCGGGGCCACGCTGGCATTTTCCGCGATTCAGAACAACGACAAGGTCGGCCTGATCCTGTTCACCGATCGCATCGAGCGTTTCGTACCCGCCGACAAAGGGACCCGCCACGTGCTGCGCGTGGTGCGCGAGCTGCTCTACCACCAGCCGGTCGGTCGGCGAACCGATGTCGAGGTGGCGCTGGAGTACCTTGACCGCGTGCTCACTCGCCGGGCGGTCGTGTTTCTGATCAGCGATTTCCAATCGCCGGACTTTTCGCGCGCGTTGAAAAGCGTCCGCCGCCGGCACGACGTTATCCCGGTGCTGATCCGTGACCAGCGCGAGTCACAACTGCCGCCGGTGCGTTACGTCGAGTTGTACGACCCGGAAACGCACGAGCAATTACTGGTCGACACGACCTCGCGAGCCTTCCGCGCGCGTTTCGGCCGACTCGCCGCCGGTCGGCGTGAAAAACTGCTGGCCGACTTCCGCAAGCTCGGCATCGACGTGGTCGACGTCGAGACCGGCCGATCGTTCGTCGAGCCGCTGCGACGCTTCTTCCGCCAACGGAGGAAACGCCGATGATGCGCCCGGCCGCTACATCAGGTGCCGCGCTCGTGGTTTGCGTGGGAATGGCACTGTTACTCGGTGGCTGTCGGCAGGAAGCGCCGACCGAACCCAACTCCGTCACCGACACCGCCGAACGCGGACCGTTCACTTTCACAGCCGAAGCTACGCCCAGGCAAATCTGGGTCGGCGATCCGATCACGATCAAGTTGCGGGTCGAGACGCCTGACGATCATGTTGTACAGTTTCCGAGTGAGGACGATTTCGGCGAGTTCGACGTATCCAGCATCGAGACTGCCGACCCCCGCCCCGGCCTCGTGGACGGCCTGGTCTGGCAACAAACAATCGTGGCCGAATCGTTTACTTCCGGCGTCGTGGAAATCCCATCGCTCGTCGTGAAATATGCAGACAAGCCGACAAAACCCGAGACCGAGCCGCTTTTCGAACACGAGTTGGTAACCGGACCGCTGGAGATCGAAGTCCGCTCCGCACTGACATCGCAAGACAGCGTCTTCGAGCCGCGCGATATCACCGGAACGCTGACACCCCCCGGAAAGCCACTAAGCCCGTTGGCTTGGGCGGGAATTGTTGGGGCGGTTGTTGCCGTGGCGGCGCTATTGGTGTT
This sequence comes from Phycisphaerae bacterium, assembly GCA_030612705.1. Lineage (GTDB taxonomy): Bacteria > Planctomycetota > Phycisphaerae > UBA1845 > Fen-1342 > JALSRY01. Next base: position 2,930 of record JAUWNI010000193.1, read on the forward strand.
GCTGATCGTTTGGTTGCGGCGCTTGGCGCGTCGGCCGGCGCCGCCGATCCTGCCGGAAGTCTGGGCGTTGCGCGCCCTGGCCAGATTAGAAGCCGCGGGTCTGATCGAGAGCGGTCGGGCGAAACAGTACTACTACTCGCTCAGCGAGATCGTGCGGGTCTACATCGAGCGCAAGTTCGCCCTGGCGGCACCCGAGATGACAACGCAGGAGTTCTTGACGACACTCGCCCGCAATCGCCGTGCGTTGCCCTATGATGCCGATCGACTGCGCGATTTTCTCGAGGCCTGCGACCTGGTGAAGTATGCGGCGTTGGCGCCGCGAGCGATCGAAGCGGAGCAGGCATTAGGCATCGCCCGGGCGTTCATCGACGCGACGGCCGCTGCCGGGCAACAGAGTGCATCAGTACACGATGTGCCGCGCGAGAAGGGGGAACAGGCGGCATGATGCAGAACGTCCGATTGGCATATCCGTGGGTGCTCCCGGCACTGCTGCTGTTGCCGCTGCTGTGGTTTCTCTGGTCGCGGCCGCGGTGGCGACCGGTGCTGCGGTTTTCGAGTTTGGGCGAGTTGCGAGTCGCCGGCGGGAGCATGACCCGCCGCCTGCGTCTCGTCCTGCCGATTCTGCGCACGATTGCGCTGATTTGTTTGATCGTGGCGGTCGCCCGCCCGCGTCGCGCCGACCAGTCCAGCCGAATCTTCGCCGAGGGTATCGCGGCCCAGATGGTCGTGGACACCTCCGGGTCGATGCGTGATCTTGATCTATCACCGCGCGGCAGGAACCTCACTCGCCTCGACGTCGTCAGGGATGTATTCCGGAAATTCGTGCAGGGTGACGAGAAGAGCGACCTCCCCGGACGCCCGAACGATCTGATCGGGATGATCCGCTTCGCGCGTTACGCCGACGCCGTCTGCCCTCTCACCCTCGACCACGACAACCTGGTTCAGGTCCTCGACCAAACCCACATTGTTCGCCGACAGGACGAAGACGGCACCGCCATCGGCGACGGCCTCGCGCTGGCCGTCGAGCGCCTTAAAGACCTTAAGCGCACCACCGGCTCAGGCGACCAGATCACCATTACCAGCAAGGTCGTCATACTGCTCACCGACGGCGAGAACAACGCCGGCATGGTCACGCCCGAGCAGGCCGGCGAACTCGCCGCCACCTACGGCATCAAGGTCTACACGATCCTGGCCGGCACCGGGCGCCTGGCGGGCTTCGGCTTCCGCCTGTCCGTCGACGACCACGATCTGCAACACATCGCGGAAGTCAGCGGCGGCAAGCACTTCCGCGCCCAAAACGAGAAATCGCTGGAGGAAATCTACGCCGAGATTGACGAACTCGAACGCAGCGAGGTCGAAGAACGACGCTTCGTCCGCTGGGGCGAGCTGTCACACTGGTGGCTGGTGGCGGCGTTCGCGTGCCTCGGACTGCAAACGTTCCTCGACGCGACACGACTGAGGAAAATCCCGTGATTCGATTGACGATTGACGATTTACGATTGACGATTGAGCAACACCCAGAGTCCCAAGTCTCATGCTTCGGTTGGTCAAATCGTCAATCGTCAATTCGACGAGGTTGAGTGCCGTGCAGACTTTGGAATTTGACGATCTTCGTTGGTTGAACCTGCTGTGGGCGGTGCTGCTCGTGGCCGCCGTTGGCGTCTACGGCTTCTGGCAGCGCCGCCGCGCGCTGCGGATGTTCACGTCGCCAAATCTGCTCGGCCGACTGACCGCGCCGGTCGGCTGGGCTCGGCCGCTGACACGCCTGGTACTTGTCGTGCTGTGTTTGACCGCGCTCGTGGCGGCGATCATCGGCCCGCGCTGGGGGCAGCGCGAGCAAGCGGTCGTCCGACGCGGGATCGACGTGATGGTTTTGCTCGACGTCTCGCGCTCGATGCTGGCTCGCGACATCGCACCAAACCGCCTCGAACGCGCCAAACTCTCGATCCGCGAGGATCTGCTGCCGGTGCTCGGCGGCGACCGCATCGGGCTGATCACATTCGCCGGCGTCCCCACGCTCAAGTGCCCTCTCACGCACGATTACGGCTTCTTCCGACTCGTGCTCGAAGACATTAGCAGCAAAAGCAGCCCGCGCGGCGGTACGCTGATCGGCGACGCCATCCGCAAAGCCGACGACGCCTTCCACGACTCGCTCGACACGCACAAGGTCGTCCTGCTGATCACCGACGGCGAAGACCACGAGAGCTACCCGCTCGAAGCCGCCGTAAATCTGTGGAACGATCTCGAAGTCCCCATCGTCACCGTCGCGCTGGGCGACGAACGCGAGGGGGCCCGAATTCCAATCCGGACCGAGCGCGGCGAGGAATACCTTGAATACGAGGGCCAAACCGTCTGGTCGCGGGCGAATTTCGACGACCTTCGCCGCATTGCCCAGGTCTCCGACCTTAACGCCTTCGTCCCGGTCGGCACGCGAAACTTCGACCTCGGCGAAATCTACCGCGAGCGCATCGTCCCGGCGATCGAGTACAAGGAGCGGACCGAGATCGAACGCGTACCCCTGCCGTCGCGGTACCACATGTTCGCAACCGCGGCCCTGGTGTTGCTGCTGATCGATTCCTTCCTCCGCGATGGTCCCCGCCGCGCGGATACCTTGCACGTGATTTCCGGCAACAAAGAGGAGGCGGCATGAGGCAAACGCGTCGACAGGGAAATGTAGCGGCCGCCCCCCCTGTCGGCCGTCGGACGGCGAGACGGTTAAAACCCCCTAACGCCACGCCGGGGGCGGGCGGTTGCGCCCCTACCGCCGGCGGGGGCGCCGGCCCCGCCCTCGGCGCCCTGGCCCTTGGGCTTCT
>JAUWNI010000036.1 GCA_030612705.1 Phycisphaerae bacterium
GGGGTGGGGGGGGGGGGGGGCCGGCGCGGCCGCGGCCGCGCGGGGTGGGGGGGGGGTGGGGGGGGGGGCGGCGCGGGCGGCGGCGGGGGGGGCCCCCCCGCTACCCGCAAATCGAGGTGTGACGGAGCACTAGTTCGCAAACCCGTTCGACCGCTCGTTTGTTAGCTCGGCCGGTACGCGTATAATAGGAAGCGGTTTTGCCAGGAGTGCTTGCATGCTCGAAATTGATATGCCGCCGATTTCGCAGTTGCGCGGCCGGCCGCTCGGACGCATTCTGATCAAGATGGGCAAGGTGACCCGCGCCCAGGTTTCCGAAGCGCTCGATCTCCAGAAGAAAAAACGCGGCCCGCTCGGCCAACTCCTGATCGAACTCGGCTTCGTCGAGGAAAGAGACGTGCACCTGGCCCTGGCCGCCCAGGTCGGAATGGAATCGATCACGCTCGCCAACATCGACATCGACCAGAACGTGATCGACCTGCTGCCGTCGCAGATGGCCCATTCCTACCGCATCGTGCCCACCGAGTATGACCGTGAATCGAACACGCTCGGCGTCGCGCTGGCCAGCCCGGATAACTTTCATGCGACCGACGACCTCAAAACGTTGATGGGCTTCAACGTCGTGGCCCGGATCACCACGCATGAGGATATGACCGAGGCCCTCAACCGCTTCTACCCCGAAGAGGAAGCCGACACCATCAACGAACTGATCAGCGAGATCGGCGAGGATAGCGACCTGGCCAAATTCAAGGACCGGGGCGAGTCGATCGACCTCGACGACCTCAAGGAGATGGCTCAGAGCAACCCGGTCAAGAAACTCGTCAACCTCGTCCTGCTCCAGGCAATCCGCGACTCGGCCTCGGACGTCCACTTCGAGCCGTTCGAAGACGAATTCAAAATGCGCTACCGCATCGACGGCATCCTGTTCGAAATGGTCCCGCCGCCCAAATACGTCGCCATGGCGATCGCCTCGCGTATCAAAGTCATGGCAAACCTCGATATCGCCGAGCGACGCGTCCCACAGGACGGCCGCATCGAGCTGATTGTCGAAGGTCGGCCGGTAGACCTGCGCGTCAGCGTCTTGCCGACGATGTTCGGCGAGAGTGTAGTGCTGCGCGTACTCGACCGGGCCCAGGTAAACCTCGACCTCGAGCAGCTCGGCTTCCGTGAGGAAGAGTTGAACGTCGTCCGCCAACTGATCAAAAAGCCACACGGAATCATCATCGTAACCGGTCCCACCGGCTCCGGAAAGACGACCACGCTGTACTCTGCGTTGCGCGAACTCAACACGCCTGAGGTGAAGATTCTGACCAGCGAAGACCCGGTCGAGTACGACCTCGACGGGATGATTCAGGTGCAAATCAAGGCTGACATTGGACTTACGTTCGCACGCTGTTTGCGCAGCTTTCTTCGGCAAGACCCGGACATCATCCTGGTGGGCGAGATTCGAGACCTCGAAACGGCGCAAATCTCTGTGCAATCGTCACTTACGGGCCACTTGGTGTTCTCCACACTTCACACCAACGATGCGCCAAGCTCGATCGCCCGGCTGCTCGACCTTGGACTCGAACCGTTCCTGGTGACCGCGACGCTGGAAGCCATTGTTGCACAACGACTTGTGCGACGAATCTGCCTGAACTGCAAGGAGGAGTATGAGCCCAGCGAGTCACAGTTGATGGAAATAGGGCTCATGCCCGAGGATGTCACCGGCCGGGTGTTCTACTACGGCAAGGGATGCGACTATTGCAACAACACCGGCTACAAAGGTCGTCAGGCGTTGTACGAACTGATGCTGATGGACGACGAGCAGCGCGAGTTGATCATGAAGAACGCCTCGACGAACGTTCTGCGGTCCGAGGCACGCAAGCGTGGGATGCGAACACTGCGTGAGACGGGATTGCTGGCGATTTACGACGGAGTCACGTCGATCGACGAGGTTGTGCGCGAGACACTCGGGGAGGAGGCGGAATAACATTATCGGACTATACACGAACTCGACGAATGTGCCACGTTCGCGGTTTCACTCTACTTGCATCGCTTCCTGGAAACACCCGTCCGATAGTGATAGACTTGGATTGTCGAGCCACTTGGTATCGCGAATAATGTCTGTGGTTCGTCGGTCGGGTTCGCGCGCGGGGTGCGCGGGAGAAAGAGCGGCCGACGCGTTTTGAGCGGCGGAGATAGTAACGGCGGGAGGCCTTCTGATGGCGGTATTTTCATACCAGGCGCTGAACTCCTCGGGGCAGGAAGTCAAGGACGAGGTCGAGGCCCCGAGCAAGGAGGAAGCGGTCGCCAAGGTTCGCAGTCTCGGGTATTTCCCCACCAAGGTGATCGAAAAGGCCGGCAAGAAGAGACTTGCCGCCAAGCGGGAGGCTGCCGGGGGCAAGAAACGCAAAGCGGCCGGCACGGGCTTGGGGTGGGTCTCCACCAAGGTTTTGACGCAGTTCACCCGGCAGTTGTCGACGCTCCAGGACGCGGGTCTGCCCATCCTGCGCAGCATCAAGATCCTCGAGCAGCAACAAAAGCCCGGCATGCTCAAGAACTCGCTCAAGCAGGTCGGCGAGGATGTCGAGGGCGGGGCGACGCTCTCCGAGGCGATGGCCCGGCACACCAAGGTCTTCAACAAGCTCTACAGCAACATGGTCGCCGCCGGAGAGGCCGGCGGTGTGCTCGACGTCATTCTTCAACGATTGGCCGAGTTTCTCGAAAAGGCCCAGAAATTGCGCAGCAAGGTGATCGGCGCAATGATCTACCCGGCGGTGGTCATCACCATCGCGTCGGTCATCACGCTGTTGATTGTTCTCTTTCTCGTCCCGCAGTTCCGGACCGTCTTTCTTGACTTCGGCGTCAAGGACATGCCCGCGATGACAGAAACGCTGATCAAGATTTCCGATTGGCTGATCAGCGGTTCGCCGCCCGGCTGGCTCGTGATTATCCTCGCCCCGGCGATCGTGTACGGCATTTACAAGCTGATTCGCCAGGCCTACGTGGGCCGCTACGTGCTGGATTCGATTGCACTGAAAATCCCCGTCATGGGGCAGATCGTCTCCAAATCCGGTATCGCCCGCTTCACACGGACGCTCGGCACGCTGATCGCGGCCGGCGTTCCGATCCTCGAGGCGCTCAAAATCACCCGTGATACCACCGGCAACGAGGTTTACGCCAGCATGCTCGCCAAGGTGCACGACTCGATTCGCGAGGGCGACTCGTTTGCCAACCCGCTGCGGGCCTCCAAGTGCGTCGACTCGATCGTGGTAAACATGGTCGACGTCGGCGAGGAGACCGGCGAACTCGACAAGATGCTCTACAAAGTCGCGGATAACTACGACGACGAGGTCGATACGCTGGTCGCCTCGCTGGTCAGCCTGCTCGAGCCGATCATGGTCGTCGTGCTCGGCGGCATCGTCGGCTTTATCGTTGTTTCCTTGTACCTGCCGATGATCCACCTGATCCAGGGCCTGACGCAGTAGGATGGCTCGATGACGTGGCGGCAACCAAGAGGTGAATTCATGCACAATATTAAATCCCGCGGCCGGCCGGGTTTTACGCTGGTCGAGTTAATGACCGTAATCGCAATCATCGTTTTGCTGATCTCGATTCTGATCCCGGCGCTCTCCTCGGCCCGCACCCAGGCCAAGAAGAGTTCCACCGCCGGGCTGCTCAGCGCCGTCGACCGCGGCTGCGAAATGTTCCAGGTCGACTTCAAGCGCTATCCGCAGTCGCGCGGGTATAACCCGTTCGAACCCCAGGGTGACAACATCCTGTTAATGGGTGCCCAGTGGCTCGGGTTGCAGCTAGTCGGCCCCGACAGCCGCGGTATCGTCGATTGGCGGGATCTGCGGAACGACACCAATGACGACCGGGTCATCGACGAAAACGATTGGCTCGAATGGTACGCACTGAATCCAGCGAATCCCTCGCGTGAATACACGCGCATGGGGCCTTACGCCAGCGTCGAGGGCAACGCCGTCCAGTCGCTCGTGACGTACCCCAACGTCAAGTCCGACGTCGGAGACTGGCCGGTCGAGTTGTCGGACGGAACGAGCGATTGGAACAACGAGCGGATACCGTTCTTCATCGACGCCTTTAGTAACCCCGTGCTTTACTACCGGGCCAATCCGAAGGTCGACGAGCCATTCACGACCGGCACGCCGGGCAGCGATTTCGTCGTCGGACGCTACGACCAGGCCGACAACGCGTACATCACGGGTTCATCCGGTGCAAAAGGACGCTATCCCTCGATCAACACCGTGGGCTGGGATATCTCCGGCGTCGGGTATACCGGCAATTTCGCGCACGACCTCGGCGACCTCGACAACGACGGCAACGCCGATTATGTGGTCGATCAATTGACCTTCCCGTCACCGAAGACGTTCGCCGCCTTCGTCTGCGACGGAAACATCTTCGACACCACGGAGCACAACGGCCAAGGCCGCTTGTGGCCGTATAAGCCCGACTCGTACCTGCTGATCTCGGCGGGCGAGGACGGGGTCTACGGCACGATGGACGACCTCACCAACTTCAGGACCTCGAATTGACCCGCTCAGCCGTCGCCGCCCGAGCGCGTCGGCGACAGGAGACGCCAGCAATGAAACGCAGATCATTCCAAAAAAACACGCGACAGACCGCGGCGGTCGGCTTTTCGCTGGTCGAGTTGCTCACCGTCATCGCCATCATCGTACTCCTGATCGGGATATTGGTGCCGGCGGTCAACATGGTCCGCCAGAAAGCCAAAATCACGGCGACCAGGGCGACGATCGGAGCGCTCTCGACCGGGCTCGACATGTTTCGGGCCGACCAACAGATCGGCGGCGCGTATCCGCCGTCGGCGTCGGACCTGATCGGCGGTAACGAATTGTTATACCAGGTGTGGAGCCCCTACGGTAATCTCCAGGGTGGCCCGATGCGCCTGATAGATATTTCGGGCGCCGGTCTACTGGTTTGGGCGCTCGCCGGTGCGGATCTACTCGGTTCGCCGGGCTTTCGCACGTTCCGAGACGACAGTACTTATTGGGCGGATGACACCGACAACCGGGTGAACGGGCTTGCCGATTCCGGAGCGTACGCCTTGGTGGCAGCGACGCACGAGCCGTTGCGCCCGCGCGTAAGCCCGTTTATCGATTTGAGCAAGGTAACGGTGACGAAGTGGAATCCTAACGCCCAGATAGTCGGCGGCGGGATGGGCAGCTTTGAGATTCCGGTTGAAGACGAAGCAACCGAGGCGCTCGGTGGACAGCCCGAGCGTCGTAATTATCCCATGTTTCTGGACGAGTTTGGCGGACCACTTCTTTACTGGCGAGCCGATCCGGCTGGATTAAAGGTTGCGGACCGATCACCCACGGATGACGATGTGAGCGGGACCAACCGAAATCGGCGCGGCGTATACCACTTCCGCGACAACGACGATTTGCTGAACTGCTTGGACAGCAACAAACATCCGTTGCAACTGTCGGCCGGCAACAATGTACACCGTCTGGATTTCGGTTATCCCGCTCCGTACATTCCGGCCGACATAGACCCCGAGACCCAGGGGCAAAATTTTCCGTTGTACATCCGCAACAAGAGTATCGAGGCGAAAGTCGCGTCGCAGAAAACCGATTCATACATGCTGATTAGTGCCGGGCCGGACGGTATCTACGGGACGGCGGACGATGTTGCCAACTTTGACCACAACGGTGCCGAGCTCACCAACCCGAATTGAGAAGGACTTATGCCGCACTCGTTTATACTCCGGCGCACACCTCGCTCGATCGGCTTTACGATGATCGAGCTGTTGGTCGTGATGGTGGTCCTGGGGTTGCTGATCTCGCTGGTCACCGCGGTTGCCGGCAAGGCGATCCGCCAGCAGAAGGTCCGCAACACGCAGCAAATCATGCAGAACGTGACGCTGGCGCTCCAGCAATTCGCCGCCGAAGACCCGCTCCAGGCCAAGTATGGCCGGAAGGGCAGCGAGATGTTCGGCACGTGCCCGCCGTACCAGCTTGCCGACCCGGACAACAACGACAGCGTGTGTTACGCCGTGGAACCTCATCTGACGGGACCAGACCCGTATACGCCGCCGGATACGCTTGTCGAGCGGTTATGGCGTGACCTGGGCAATCGTGTGGCCCCGGAGGACAACTGGGTCGTTATCAACACGCCGGCGGGTACGCCTGATCCCGACGGCTACGACGATTCGCGAGCGCTGTACACGTATTTCAGAGTATTCAGCCCCGAGTCGTTGAACCTGATCCCTGAGGCGTCGATAAAGCCGCTCTATCCGCAGTTGCAGGCGGACGGTCGCAGCTACGTCAACAGCCGGGGCGCTGGAGCATCGCAAGGCACGGACGGCGCGGAGGACATCCTCACGATACACGATGCCTGGGGCGTGCCGCTGGATTACATGATGTATGTGAAGGTGGAGTGGATGCTGCCAACGGGCGGCACTGCCGCGCGCTTCGTGGTCACCGAGCGCAAGCCCGTGCTCCGCTCGCTCGGCATCAAGCGCGAGGTCTACGACGCGGAAGTAAAAGCGGTGGACAACCCCACGGAGCGGGTTTTCGATTCGTCGAAGTGGCTCTTCAGCGAGCAGTTGTCCAGCCCCCTGGCCAAGTTGACCGACGGCCCCGATTATCGACAAGGAATCCTGGATAGGGGTCAGGCGTCGAGAGCCAACGGCTGGGTCCGCGTGGTCGGGGCGGCCGAGAGCTATGCATATCTCCCCGACGGCGATGTTGAGGAGCCCTGACCCCCCGCGGACAATTGGGGGAAACGTACAATTCGAACGTGCGAGCCCGCGGGCCCGCGAGTCTTTCGAGTTATCAGTACCGTAGCGGCAAAGTGACGTGGAGAAGTATTTTGCAGCAGCTTGGCAGTCCAACTAGTACCCTGTCCACCCTAAAATGTTGGGTGGCTTGGGCGTCCCGCCCGAGCTTTCCACAGGCGAGACGCCTGTGCCACCCGACATTGTGCACGGGACGGGGTACTAGCAGACGCACCGGACAACGGGTGCCACCGGAGGCTCGTCCGCCGATGCCGACACGGACAGGCATGTCCGGGTTCAGCGTTCCGGCAGTCCCGGAGGGACGCAAGACAGTAGCCCAGGGCGTGAGCCCTGGGTTGAGGGGGCACTGTGTGTCGCAAGCCCCGGAGGGGCGACAGAAACGCGATACACGTCTGGAACTCTCTGTCGCCCTTCCAGGGCTTTCGTCACCGGTCGTCACACTTTCCGGGGGCTCGCGCCCCCGGCTATTAACTGCCGCCCCTCACGGGGCTGCGACGCTAACAGTCCGACGTAAGAGCGATGTAGCGTCCGGCCTCCGTGCCGGACGCAGGATGACAACCGCGTTCGACGGCCGACACGGGGGTCGGCCGCTACGATCTCCGGGCACTGCCTGGCTTTGCGGCGGATTGCTGAATATGTACGCGGACAAGCCGGCCGCGACCCGTGCCCAACGCGCGTTCACCATCGTCGAGATGATGGTCGTCATCGGTATCATCGCGCTGGTCCTGGCGTTCGGCGTGCCGGCGTTTAACAGCATGGCGGTGCAGCAGCGGCTGAGTAAGACGCGGCAGTTGCTCAACGGCACGCTGCTGCGCACGCACGTCGTCTCCGTCTCCGACCAGACGCAGACCGCTGTCCGGCTCTGTCCCGCCGACTGGCTCCTCCACGAGGACGCCGCCATGGGGCCGATCGCGGGCCGACAGATTATGACGACGTACAGCTATGTCTCGACATCCGCGGCGAATCCGAGCAACCCCACGCAAGTCTTGCTCGACGATCGCTTCGAGCGGATCGCGGACGGGCCGACGCAGTTGCTCCCGCCCGCGACCTGGATCGCACCGAGCGAAGCGCTGGACGACATTCGTAAGATTCCGATTATCGAGGGATGGGGTAATGACTACATCGGTGACTACGTGCTCGACGGGACCATCGGCGAGTTCGATTTGAACGCCGATGACCGCAAAAACCCCGGCGAGGAGGTGCTCGACGCCGACGATTTCCTGATCGTCTTCGATCCCGAGACCGGCGTGCGTGGCAGCCAGCGGCGGCAGCCGTGGCGACTGCTCGCGTTCGATCCCCGGGAAGAAGGAGATGCAGCGACGGCGCAGCTCGAAACCGACGGTGAGCGCGATTCTGGAACCGGCCAGACGATCGAACCGTTCCAGCGTTTCAATTTCACCGGGACGGTGATATATCAACGGGATGCGTTTACAGCCCTGGGGGCGGCGGCGAGCAGCCCCGACGAAATCCGTGCCCGACGCGGTGTCCTGCGGCGTTACGGACAGACGTACTACGTGGACCGCACCGGCGGCAATCTGGTCTCCGGCGGCGGTGAAGCCGTGGAGGAAGACTAGTGCTCCGCCAGCGCTCAACCAATGGATGGGTGGCCCATGGCTTTAGCCGTGGGGGACGCGAATCAACAAACCATTCGTGTCAGCGCTCAACCGATGGATGGGTGGCCCACGGCTTGTTACCTTGTCACCTTGTTACCTTGTCGCCAAAAAGGTGGGCCACCCCGGCGTTCAGTCTCGCCGAGTTGATGATCGCGCTGGTCATCCTTGGGCTGGGCCTGCTGTTCATCGCGGCGGCGTTGCCGGTCGGGCTGGAATACACCCGACAAACGATCGCCCTCGAGACCGCCGAGGCCGCCGGCGAATCCGCCCTGAATCAACTCGAACTGAACCTGCGCACATCGATCCGGCTGTACGATTGGAACATCGCCGCGACGACGGTAAAGCGACATCGGCTTGACAACATTCACAGACCGCGCGAGATGATTCCAGGTGTACCGCCGAACCCGAATCGCTACCGATTGCGTCCGACGTACGAGCCGGTTATCAAGGTCCGCCCGCTGGCTTTGGGCAACATCGGGATGGCGCAGGTTCTGGGAGGCGAACCTCAGCGCGGAGCCGAGTTGGTCGACAACGCCGAAATGGCAATCTCGCTGTACTTAAAGTCAGTTTGGGGGATGAGCTTGCCATTAAATCTCCTGCGCAACGAGTTTGAATTCCCGTACGACAACACCGGCATCTTCAACGATTTGGTGAGCTTGGTACAGAACCCGGTTCTGTCAGGTTTGGCGCGAGTGTATCCACCGGTCGAGCCTGTCACGACCTTCACGGTCGCTAACTTCTTTGACGCTATAAATAACGACGGTTATCCGAAATATGACGCGCGCTTTCGAAACCCGCCGCTCGGTGATCTAGACAGCCTATACCGCGAGCGCCAGAAGGCTGTCGAGCGGCGCGTGGCGTGGACGGCGTTCTATCGCCGGTTGTCTTACAAAGGCAGCGCAGGTCCGGACGGCGTCTGGTATAGCAACGATGACGTTGCCGAAGACCCGCTTTTGTACGAGCTGATCGTGGTAATTACGCAGCGGACTTCGCTGAACCATCGTTTCCCGCGGCAGGATCTCAGCGTAGCGAGGCCGTTTGAGCAACCGGCAGCGGTAGCCCCGACGACGACGATCCCGCTGGTTGGAACGGATCGCCTGGCGCCAACGCCGTGGTTGGTGACGTTTGACAGCACGCCGCCATCCGGCACCACGTGGGTCAACCCGGTGTTGCTACCGACGATGCATTACGCCGCCTGGCCGGATCCGTTGAATCCGAACTACATCGAGCGGGTCTTGCTTAACACATTCAGCGACCCGCCGACTCTGACATTCAAATGTACGCCTAACGTTGGAATGCTGCTGCCGGTGGGGAGCATATTCATACCGGCCGTTAACGATCAGCGTTATGTGCCGCCGACGATGGGGGTGGTTCAGCAGGTCGGATTTGTTCCGAGTGCCCCTGATGCACTCCCGATCTACGAGGTGGTCGAGCGGCCCGACGAGACGACGGTTATCGTCAAGAACAATGGATTCTACCCGTGGCTTAACCCTGGTAATAGTGGACTCAACGCGGCGTCCTTCCCCGTCTGGGTTATTCCGCCGGCGTTTGTCGAGCGCGATGGCTCCGGGCAGCCGATTTATGAACGCGGGTCGTCGATTCTGCAAATTGTGCGGCGGACGGTCACGCTGCGTGAGATAACGCGATGATGTTGGATTTTGCAAAGCTGGTATCCCGGATGCACGGACAAACGAGTTTGTCCGCGGCACCCGCGCCATGGCGTGGCACGCGACGCCCCGCCTTCACGCTGACCGAGATGCTGGTCGCGTTGGCGGTGATGGTGCTCGCGATGGCGATGGTCACCGGCGTCTTCAGCATGACCACCAAGACGGCCGCCATCTCGGCCGCGATCGCCAACGTCGAGATGCTCGCCCGCAACTTTGCCGACCAGTTACAGCAGGACCTCGAATACTGCGACCCGACGCAGAGCGTCCTGGTCATCCACGGCCGCACGCAGGCCGCCGGCTTGACCGAGGACAGCCGCCAGGCCGGGCAGTACTACCGCGTGATGACGGGCGATCCGGCAAATGTGACTGTTGGTTATAATACGCGGTTCGACCCGTCCTCGGGCGGGACCCCGTCGCGCGATCAGTACAGCGACCCGCGGGCCGACGTCCTGATGTTCTTCACCAACCGCCCAACCGTCTCCAAGGCCCCGGCGGTTAACCCGGCAAATACTTTCCAGCTCTCGCTCTATCGCGGCGCCCGGCAGTCGCCGATCCAGGTCGTCTACGGGCACGCCACGCTCGACACCGCGGTGCAGACTGGGGGAACCTGGCAGTTCGCGAACAACTTGCAGCACATTGAAACAACCCCGTCAACGAATCTGAGTCCACTGCCGGCCAGCCGCTGGCACCTTGCTCGCCGGGCGACGCTGCTAGGTGAGCCGCCGCCGGGTTACTATATGATCCCGAAGTTCAACAACACTGATTTCCTGCGGATTTTGAGGTGTTACAGCAACAACGACAATTTCGCCGCCGATGCGGTGCGGTTCAGTCTTACGGACTATCTCAACGTGTTCGCGCCGTATGTGGATGTAGGTAGTGGGTCGTTAATGGGGCTCGCGCGACGAAGTCCGTATCTGTTTAAGGGCACTAGCTTTGGCCCTGGTCACATAGTATGGCCGCCCAATAAAACTGACTGGATCGACCGTGTGCTCTGGGCGTACGGAGACCCGCCAAACCACCACATTGCGACGGTGATCGAGCATCCGCCGGCGGCTTTGCAGGATAATCTGGGTCTGCACCTCGTGCCGGGGTGTGTCTGGTTTCAGGTTGAGCTTTTGCTGCCCGAGGACCCGCGTAACGGGCTCGATCATCCGTTATCGGATCAACGCCGCGATACGCCCCGCTGGGTCGAGGTCGAGGCCGGGCAGACATACGTTTTTGTGCCGGATTCGGACGAGAATCGCCAGTTGGTGGAACAGCAGGCGGTGGCGAACCCGATGAACGTCTCACTGATCGGTCAGCGAGTGTCGACGTTCATGCAGTTGGTACCTCCTGGGACCGTTGCCGGCGTCAATTACAACGGTGCGGACACGATCGCCAATCGCCAGGTCCGCATGTGGCCTTATGCGATTCGTGTCACCGTTCGCGTGATCGATCAGCGTGGTCGGCTGGAGCAGCCGATTGTTCGCAGTGTGGTGCATCGGTTTGATTGATGACCGGCTGACGATTGGGGATTGACGATTGGGGATTGGAGATTGCACGGTCTCCCCCGCAACATCCACTGGGCTCACACCTCTCATCAATCCGAAATCCCCAATCTGCAATCCCCAATCGAGCGGCCTACTGGAAGCTCCGCGGGCGCCAGCGGAGCCGATGACGCTTCCCACGTCGACGTGGACGCTTCCCGGGGCGACGTGGACGCTTCCCGGGGCGACGTGGACGCTTCCCGGGGCGCCGGCGGCGCTTCCAGCGGGCCCGGCTGAGCTTCTGGGAACGCTCCCGACGCCTCCGGCAGGGCCCGTGACCCGTTTACCATGGCGTCACGTGGCGCAGTCACCCGCAATCACTCACTTAACCGGGTGACAAGGTGACAAGGTAACAAGGTAACAAGGTGACAAGGTGACAAGGCGACAAGGTGATAAGGTGATAAGGTGATAAGGTGATAAGGCGCGGCGGCCACGCGAGGGGCTGATGTCCGCCTGTGTCGATATCGGGCACATGCGGGAGCGCGCGCCGGGCGCCATGCAACAGAGCCGGGCCGTCCCCGGCCCGGAAACCGGCGTGGCGACACGACGGGGCCGTCGATTCGTGTCCCCCACGGCTAAAACCATGGGCCACCCGACACGCCGTGCGTGTTGAGCGCCAACCACGGCCAAGCTTCGCTTGACCGTGCCACCCCCTATCCAGAGTTCAAAGTAGGTGCTCTCAACGGCGAGGCCCAGCAATAATCCCCAATCGTCAATCCCCAATCGTCAATCGTCAATCGTCAATTCCCAATCCCCAATCGTCAATCGTCAATCGTCAATCCCCATGCCCCTTTGGTTGCTGCCAACGGCCGCGCTGGTGTCACAGCAGGTTCCATGGCCGTGCCGGTCGTGGTACAATTCGGTAAGACCTGTTTTTACAAGACGTTCCGTACCTGTTGGGACGCGTGGGAACATTGACCGAGCCATCATAATAGAGGTGGAAAGAAACTAAGGCGGAGCCTACAAGTGGATCATATGCGTGCCACAAAAACGAAGAATCGGCGTCGGGCGACCGTACTCCTGCTGGTGGTCAGCCTGCTGGCGCTGCTGTTCGTCATCGTCACCGGCTTTCTGAACCTGGCCCGGACCAACCGCGGGATGGTCGCCGACATTCAGCGGTCCAATCTCGCCGAGGCGATCTCGGAAGACATGGCCGACTGGGGCACGTCGCTGATCAAAGAACAGGTCGTCAACGCGTCGGGCAAGGTGCTGGCCGGGGGCAGCGGGCAGAACTGCTCCCTCGAAGACATCCCCGGCTATCGACATTCAAACTATCTCGCCGCCCTCGAACCGGTCTGGGATCCGGCCCCGTTCGTGCCTTCGGCGTTGAGCACCGGCAGTTGGGCCGTACTCGGCCAGTTGCGCTGGCCGGCGGTGACCTCGCTGGACGACGGCGTTACAACTCCGCAGCCGTTCCCGCTCTTCCAACTCATGCGGGATTACGACTTTAGCAATACGGGGTTTCGCAAGACGGACGCCCAGTGGAACGCTCGCAACCCGTTCATGGATGCCGACGGCGACGGCGTGCCGGATTCGCACTTCCTGCTCTGCGCATCGGCGACGGAGGCCGCCAACACGATGGCCGGTGCGTCCGTGCAGCTCCCGCGCTATAACCCAGCGGGCTACGGTGGCGGTGCGTTTGTGCCGTACCGCATTCCCCGTCCGGGGTTTGACCCTGGTGGCCTGTTCCGTGGCGAAAAGTGGCAGCGCTACGACGAGCAGGCCCGCTACGAGGTTGCCATGCGGGTCATCTCGCACGGCGGAATGGTCACGCTCGATTCGCCGACGCTTTACAGTCCGAACGGCGCCACGGCCTATACGCCTTTCAATCGCGATTTCACGATCAACATGTTCGACGCGGTAAGGCGCGGCGGGCGGTCGATGAGCAATCAGTACCAGGTCCTCAACGAGCAGCACCGTCTCTTCGACGACCTGCGCGCGAGTGTCGGCGCGGTCGAGTCGTCGTTGCGCCGGCGGTTCATCCTGCCGGCACCGGCGGAACTGGATCGCCAGCACCAGCAGATTCGACGCATACCCCCGATCCTCGCCGAACTCCAGGGCGAGACCGACCTGCACGCCGGCTTCCCGGGGACGCTGGTTCCGTCGTTCAGATTCCCGGCCCCGCTGTCCAATCCGACGAACTGGCAGCGAATCAACATCGGCGTCGACTCCCGCAGCGGCGACGAACGCCTGGGCTGGGCCCTTGCTACCGCCTGGAACCCGACCACATACAACACCACCGGCACCGGCCAGAGCTTGATGCAAACGCCGTACGACCGCCGACACTTCATCACGGCGATCAACAACAGCGACGAGCTGGCCCGGAAACAGGAACCGAACGATCCCCAACCGACGTCGATCACGCGGCTCGACCTCGGCGCTCCGGACGATCACGGCGCGACGTACGAGGGTGAGCTAAAATTCTATCTCGGTGAGGTTGCCAAGGCGTTCGTGGAGGTCGACAACGCCGGAGTGCCTCAAGCGGGCACGGGTTGGTACAGCTACGATCTCACGAGGGGGAACCTCATTGTCGAGCGCCTCGCACGCCTGTATTACGATATGTTGAGAAGCCACTCGTCCGCGGGGGCGACGCCGGACGACTGGGGGGATGCGACTGACCCCAACGACACGGGTAGCACGCCGGTGAGAGAGGCGGCCAGCCGGCGCCAGCAGGCGATGATGCTGTCGGTCAACACCGTCGCGTTCGCCGCACCGCGCAGCATCGACCCCAACGCTCCCGGGTTTATCCCGGTCGTTTCGTACGCCGACGTCATCAGTGGCGGCGTGGCGTACGATAACCCGTTGGGCAATGGTACCGGTGCCGACGATATCAGGTATATCGGCTACACGCCGCAGCCGTTCTTCACCGAGGTGATCGCGTACCGCGAGGCTGACGCTGATCCGAACGACCCGAACTACGTGTCCGATCCGAACGACCCTGAGTACGATGACCCGAACGCTCCGAACCTCGTCCTGGCGGTTGAGCTGTATAACCCGAACACGCCGTGCTACGACGGATCGACCGACACGTACGGCTTGGTCGATGTGCACGGGGCGTGGCTGCCACAATTCGCGATCAGCGTGAACGGCGCCAATCCTGGTGATCCAAACGACGTCGACCAATGCCAGCAGTTCGGCCTTACGTTCGGTTTTAGCCAGCGCCTGAACGGTCGCTCTTTCATGCGGCTGGTGATCGAGAACGACGAGAGCTCCCATTTTAACTCGCTGGTGAATTCCAACCCGCCGGACTTCGCGCTGAAGATCAGCCTCGACATCGAGGATGATCCCAGCAACCCGGAGACGTTGACGCTGTGGCGCTGGGATTGGCGTGACGTAGCGGGGAATCCGGTCCGTGTCTGGTTCCCGGTCGACGAGATCGAGATCGGGAACTCGTGGCCCGGCACCGGTTTCTGGAGGAGCGCGTACCGTGACACCTCGCCGAACCGGGAGTACGCCGCTCCGGACTACGACGTTGATGGGCTTTTCGAGTACGCGCGCTGGAACGTCATTGCCCGCCAGCGCACGTCCGTGCCTCCGACGACCACACCCGGAAAGCCGCAGACTGGGTCGATTGGGAATTCCGCGTGGCTCTTGGCAGACGGGCCCAAGCCTGAGCTCGGAGTCTTGCAGTCACCCGACATGGTTGGAATGCTCCCGGTCGCGTTCTCGCCGACAACGACGTTGATCACGATGAACGCCGGTCCGGTCGTGGTTACGGGCGCCGAGCCACTGCATCAGCAGTTTAGCAACTACCCGATGTTCGGCGCGCTCGATGCGGTCGGCAGACCGATCGACCCGCGGCCGCGCTCGTTTCCGACAGTCGGTTTCCTGCTGTTCGTGCCGCGCTTCTCGCACATGCAGAAAGTCATCGCCGGCACAGACAACCCCGTCATTCCGATATCAGAGACGCTGACGAAGCAGTGGTCGAATCAGGGCTATGCCATTAGTAACGGCTCGTACGTGACGTCTGCCGACTATCCAGCCGACTTCGGGCACATGCCGGTCTTCGATAACACGCAGCAAGTGCCGGGCGGCTCGTACTTTGACAATACGACCGGCGTTGGGAACTTGCCGTGGGGGCAGTTGGTCTTCGACTACTTCACGACGCTCGACCCGATACGCGACGTGAGCGGTGACGGCGAGCCGGACATCGACCCGCTGCGCATCCCCGGGCGGATCAACATCAACGCGGCACCGTGGTACGTGTTGGCGAACCTGCCGCTGTTGGGGCCGGACGGTACCAATGAGCTACCCGTGCGGCCCTTCGGCACCGGGGTGGTGCCTACCGCGGCTGAGCCTTCTCCGGCGTTCTGGGATCCGTTTGCGGGCATGCTTGTCGGGTGGGATTCGTATGGCACCACGGCGCGCCTCCTGGCACAGGATCCCGCGTATACGTCTGCGCCCCTGTTCGAATACAGCGTCCCGTACGCTCCTACTATCGGGCTGTCTATCGGCCGTTATCGGCTCGGACCGTGGTTGGCGCAGTCGGCGGCGGCCTATCGCGACGGGGTGCAGTACGTGCCGAATAATGCAAGTCACTTGTTTTACGTCTATTCGGACGCCCAGGAGCGGAATCTGGGTGCGGTCTTCATGAAACACCGGGCCGATGCCCGGTATGGCACCGTGCGCGGCCAGGCAACGGCGTCCGGCGCGTCGCCGACGCAGTTCGGCTTCGTCAGCGTGGGTGAACTCCTGAACGTGAAGGGATTGGACTCTTCCACCGACGTGGATTTGCTGACGCCCGATTTCAACGGGGCCGGTTCCGCCGACTCCGCAGTCGCGCGGGGCGACTTCGTGAAAGCCGTCAGTGTCGTGGCGCTGCTCGACTCGCAGTACCTGACGACGCGGAGCAACACGTTCACGGTTTACACGACCGTCATGGATCGCGAGGATCCGCAGGCCAGCGTGCGGTCGCAGGTCACCGTCGATCGCAGCAACCTGCTGACGCGCCTGACGTATGCGTTCTACTACTACGATAGTGGTACGACGACGCACTACTACTATCCACTGCTGAAGCCGTACTTGAGCGATCCGGCATACAACTCGCTGCCGGTCGTGCCGCGGTTGCTCAATCTCGATGGCGATGCGTTGGCGATTCCGGAAACGCCCGTTCGGACCACGAATGGCGGGGCGTTGCCGCGGGTTATTGCCAAGGAGCGGGTGGGGTATTACAACGCTCGCTACGACGATTAGACCAATCAACCGATACGACCAGTACTCTGTTTCACAAATACGTCGACTATGGGGAACCGCGAAGAACCGCGGACCTGAAGTCCGCGCGGCGCCGCGGGGAGTGGAATTTTCCCTTCCCGAAGGACCGTGCGGACTGAAGTCCGCGGCTCCTCAGGTTGAACCCATCAAAGCAACACTGACAGAGTACTAGACCGATCACCGATCGGGATCCGAGCGGGTCGGCGTTTCTTGGGAACGCCGACCCGATTTTTTGTAGCACGGTCGCCCCCGGTTGTGACGGTTCCACGGCCGGCGAGGCGCTGGCCGCTACATATAGGTTCCACGGCCGGCGAGGCGCCGGCCGCTACATGTCACATTCGGGTGGTTGTCGCTTACAATGACTCGTGACATGGCTGATGAACTTCTCCTGGCAATCGAGACCTCGGGACTGCTCGGCAGTGTCGGGCTCGCGCTCGGCGGCCGGACGCTTAACGGGCAGCCGCTCGACGGGCCGGGGCTCGACGGGCAGACTCTTGGTGGGCCGGTGCTCGGCGCGCAGGTGCTCGGCGCGCGGTACCTGTCGGCCGATCGGCGGCATACGTCGGAGCTGTTGCCGACCATTCGCGACCTGCTGCGTGATAACGGTCGGCTGCCGGCCGACGTTGACGTGTTCGCGTATTCGTGCGGGCCGGGTAGCTTTACCGGGCTGCGCGTGGCGGCGACCGTGGGGCGGATGTTGCAGTCCGCCGTCGGCTGTCGCGTGGTGGCGGTTCCCACGCTGGAGGTGATCGCGCGGAACGCGCTCGCGCATCCGGACTGTCCGACGCGGATCGTCGCGTTGCTGGACGCCAAGCGCGGGCAGGTCTACGCCGCCGCGTATGAGCGCGTGGCCGACAACGAGCTGCGTCCGCTGACCGAGGCGGGTCTTTACGAGCCGGCGGCGCTGTTCGGGACGATCGAGCCGCCGTTCTGGATCGTCGGCGACGGCGTCGGGCAGCACGTCGAGGCATGTGCGGCGTCCGGGGGTGACATGCTCGCCGAATCGTATTGGCCGCCGACGGTCGAGCACGTGTTGGCGATCGGTTGGCGGATGGCGTCGGAGGGCCGCGTCTGTCAGCCGGAGGAGATAGTGCCGCTCTATCTTCGTCCGCCGGAGTGTGAGGAGGTTTACGAGAAGCGTCGGGCGGAGGCCCGGCGTCGGCGTGGGGAGTGATTGGCGGGTTTGATCGGGGGGTGGGCAGGGCCATGGGCCTTCGCTTGCGCTTCGGGTTCTGATGCTGGCCCTCGCTTGCGCTTCGGGTTCCGATTTTAGCCCTTGCCGGTGTACTGTCTCAAAAAGAACGAATCGTATGAAAGCCGCGCATAACGGCGAGCACGCTTGAATGCGTGGCGCCGGGCGGGCTGAAGCCCGCGGCTCTTCATCTGGAAATGAGGCATTATTTTTGAGACACTACACTAGCGCTTCGGGTTCGGATTGGTGTTGCAAATCGCTGTTGGCGACCTGACGTAATCACGCGGAACCGTTATAAATACCTTGAATTGACCGGAATGCGCACCGGTCGACGCGAGAGGCTCTTTGGACTTGAGGAAGCATGGAATATGAGTGACCAACTAATTGAGTGTGTTCCCAACTTCAGCGAAGGGAACGACTTGTCAATCATCAAGCAGATCACCGGTCAGATCGAGGCCGTCGAGGGTGCCACGCTGCTCGACGTCGATCCCGGCAAAGCCACGAACCGCACGGTCGTTACATTCGTCGGCTCGCCCGACGCGGTTCTCGACGCGGCGGTGGCCGCCGTCAGGAAAGCTGCCGAGCTGATCGACATGAGCAAGCACAAGGGTGAGCACCCGCGTTTTGGCGCGACCGACGTCTGCCCGCTGGTGCCGGTTGCGAATATCACGATGGACGAGACGGTCGAGTACGCTCGGAAGCTGGGTAAGCGGCTCGGCGACGAGGTGGGGATTACCGTTTATTGCTACGAAAACGCGGCGCTTAGCGACCAGCGGCGAAATCTGGCGGTCGTTCGCGCGGGCGAATACGAGGGGCTTGCCGAGAAGTTGAAGAAGCCGGAGTGGAAGCCGGACTTCGGCCCCGCCGAGTTCAACGCGAAGTCGGGTGCGACGGCGGTGAGTGCCCGCGACTTCCTCGTCGCGTACAACGTCAACCTGAACACGACCTCGACCCGCCGAGCGAACGCGATCGCGTTTGACGTTCGCGAGAAGGGTCGCAAGAAACGCGAGGGCAACCCATTCACCGGCCCGGTCGTCAAGGATGAAAACGGCAAGGACGTCTGGCTCCCCGGCTCGCTTAAGTGCGTCAAGGGTATCGGGTGGTTCATCGAGGAATACGGCGTCGCGCAGATTTCGATGAACCTCACGAATATCAACGTCACGCCGGTGCATGTTGCGTTCGATGAGGTTTTCAAGAAGTCCGAGGCTCGCGGCGTGCGGGTGACCGGCTCGGAGTTGGTTGGTCTGATGCCGCTGAATGCGATGCTGGATGCCGGCAAGTATTTTCTACGAAAGCAGAGGCGTTCGCTTGGCGTATCAGACCAGGAGCTGATCAAGATCGCGGTCAAGTCGCTGGGGTTGGATGAGCTCTATCCGTTCAAGCCGGAAGAGAAGATCATCGAGTACGCGATCGAGCACAAGAAAGGGTCCGGCAAGAAGCGGCTGATCGACATGACCGTCGAAGGCTTCGTACACGAGACCGCGAGCGAGTCAAAGGCCCCCGGCGGCGGGTCGATCTCGTCGGCGATGGGCGCGATGGGGGCGTCGCTCGGCACGATGGTCGCCAATCTCTCGAGCCATAAGCGCGGCTGGGACGAACGCTGGGAGGAGTTCAGCGACTGGGCCGAGAAGGGCAAGGCCTGCCATGATGAGTTGCTCCGCCTGATCGACGACGACACCGACGCGTTTAACAAGATCATGGCGGCGTTCGGCCTGCCGGGGACTACGGACGACGAGAAGGCCGCCAAGAACCGGGCGATTCAGGATGCGACCAAGGAAGCGATCGAGGTTCCGCTGAGGGTAATGCAAAGATCGCTGGAGTGCATGGAGGTCTGCCAGGCGATGGCCGAATTCGGCAACCCGGCGAGCGTATCCGACGCAGGCGTCGGCGCCCTGGCCGCCCGCTCGGCGGTGATGGGTGCGTTCCTCAACGTCAAGATCAACTCCGCCGACGTGGAGGACAAAGCGTGGATGAACGACATTCTCGCGAAGGGCAAGGAGATCGAGGAAAAGGCGATCTCGCTGGAGAAGGAAATCCTGGAGATCGTTGAGAGTAAGCTGTAGAAGAAGGGTTCAGGGTTCAGGATTCAGAGTTCAGGATTTGTAGTATCCAGGCCCCGTACCGGACGTGGGCATATGAGTCGCACTACTCTGTAAGCAAAGCAGGTAACCGCAGGATTGGCTCGGCACGCTGCTGGAACAGCAGAAGCACTTGACACGAAGGAGATTCCCGGGCGATGGATTTCGAACGGGAGCTGACATTCGATCTCAGCGACGCACTTTTTAGACGAGCCCTGAATAGGTTCTGGTTTCGCACGTATGGTCTACGACTGATTATCTGTGCCGGGATTGTGGAGTTGGGACTGATCTGTCTCTCATCCACCGTAATGCGGGGGGGTTTCTTGTTTGCTTCCTGGTCGGTCTTTGTGATCATCGTGGTGCTATCATTAGTGAACTACACCAGATATATGCGCAACTCGATGCGCATCCGATCGAAACTGGAGGATCATTCGGTCAGCTGCCGATTCAGCAATCAGGGTGTTTCGATTTCCAGCGAACTTGGTTCCTCGGAACTCAAATGGAGAGCTTTTGAGAAGCTATGGAAGCACTCTGATCTGTGGTTTCTGTTTATGGATAAGAATCAATTTCTGATCTTGCCCACAGACAAGCTTGATGAGGACTTGCGTGATTTCATTGAACATTGCATCCGGTTGACAGGCGGCGGTCGTCCGAAGTGCCGACAGTGCGGATATGATCTGCGCGGCCAGCAGACTCCACGGTGTCCGGAGTGTGGGACACCTTTCGATGAAGATGTTCTGGAGATCGAACAGTAACGTAGAATGAATCGAGCGTACCCCTAACAGTCCGCCGCAAAAGTCATGTAGCGGCCCGCGCCTCGCGGGCCGTACGCCCAAAGCGGCGTTTTCGGCCTATTACGGCCGGCGAGGCGCCGGCCGCTACGTCATTCCCGCCCCGTAGTGACTTTTGCGGCGGACTGCTAAACAGGTTCCACAGTTACGGGCAGCTTTCGCCGTAGACGCCGAGTAGTTGCGCCAGGTCGGAGAGGTCGACGTCGCCGTCGCGGTCGATGTCGCCGTCTTCGTAGTTGGCGCCGCTAGTGATGCCGTAGCCGCCGAGCAGTTGGGCCAGGTCGCTCAGGTTGATTTCGCCGTCGCGGTTGAGGTCTTCGGGGCAGGGCGGATCGTTGTAGCGGAAGACCAGCAGGCCCATCTGTGGGATCGTGAGAAAGGCCGACTGGGCGAAGCCGTCATACGCACCGCCGGTGGTTTCGACGCTGTCGCCGTTGCCGAGCCCGTTGCCGTCGTACTCGCCGGCCTGGCTGTTGAGCAGTTCGTACCACGTGCCGTTTTGCGGCAGGCCGAGTTGGTACGTCGTGTGGTCGGTGTCGCTGAAGTTAGCCACGACGACCACGTCGTTGCCGGCGTAATCCCAGCGATGGAACGCGATCACGTTGCCGCCGTCGTTCACGTGGAACACGTTGACCTCGGCATCGGCCCGCAAAGCGCCGTTGTTCTTGCGCACCGCGATCGCGTCACGGAAGTACTCAAAGATGGGGGCGTAGACGGTCTTGAGCGCCCAGTTGATCCGGTCGTCACCACTCGGGTTGCCGGCTCCGAAGCCGGTGTATTCCAGCCATTCCGAACCCTGGTGGATCATCGGGATCCCCGGCGAGAAAAATACCAACCCCTGGGCGAGCTTGATGCGACCCTTGGCGTAGATATCGTCGTGCGGATACGTTGGGTCGATTGTCTTGACCAGCCGCTGGCCGCCGCTGGAGGGCCAGATCTCGTCGTGCAACTCGAGGTAGTTCATGACGTACCTGCCGTTAAGATACGTTCCGCCGCCACAGATGATGTCGCGGATCTTCCACATCTCGGGGTTGCCATAGGCGCAGTCGATGATTTCCTGGCGCAGATTGTCGGTAAACGCGTCGTGCCATTGGCTGTCGAAACCGGCACCGCCCAGGTGCGTCGGGCGCGTCACCCACGAGTCGTTCGGCAACTGCTCGGCGATCGCGATTTTGTTGATCCAGCGGTTGTCGATGCTGTCGTTGAAGCTCTGCATCAAGCCCCACCCGCTGCCCTGGTACATATTCATGAAATCGGTGGCGTCCATGCGGAAGCCGTCGACTCGGAATTCCTCCAGCCAATACAGCGCACTGTCGAGGAGGTAGCTTCGCACCTCGGGATTGTCGAAGTCGGCCTGTGCCCCCCAGGGCGTGTCAACCGCGGGGTCGTCGAAGTAAATCTGCGAGCCGTCGTAATACCACAGGTAGTTGTCCGTCGGCGAAAAATGGTTCCAGACCACGTCGAGCATGACCGCGATGCCGTTGGCGTGCAGGACGTCGATCATGTACTTCAAATCGTCCGGGTCGCCGTACTTCCACTCGGGCGCCCATTGCGAGACCGGATTGTACCCCGCGGAGAAATCCCACGGGAACTCGGTGATCGGCATCAGCTCGACCACGTTGATACCCAACTCGACAAAATGATCGACGTGGGCGGCAACGTCGCGATACGTCGCCGGTATCGATCCCGAGGCGACCGGATCGTTGCGGCCGGCGAACGTGCCGACGTGCAGCTCGTAGATGATCATGTCCTCGAAAGCGGGCGTCGGAAAATCGCCGCTCTCCCAGTCGTAGCGAAACGCGTCCTCGATGTGCGAGTTGTAATTGTTGCCCGGGTTGAGCGACTTGGCCCGCGCGTCGGGCTTCCAAACCGTCCCCGGCTGGAAAACGTACTTGTACATCTGGCGATCCGAGGCGTTGGGAATGTACGCGACGAAGTAATCGCCATGGCTGGTCATCGGGTTGGCGGTGGTTGACCACCCGTTGAACTGGCCGGCTACGTAGGCAGATGTCGGGTGCGGTGCCCAGACCTTGAAAACGGTGCCGCCGCCGCTGACCTGCGTCGACCCGAGCGGGGCGTGGCTGAGCGTGTCATAGTCGATCACGAAGCCGCCGTCGGTCGGCGGGTTCTCGGACATGCCGTTGACGCTGTAGTAATCGGTGTCGCTGCCGTCGGTCAGCTCGATGTAATAGCTCAAGGTTGTGGAGGACGTCGCCGGTATTTGCGCGCCCCAGACGGCATACGGGCCGCGATCCTCGAGCCAAGCCGCTTCGTACCCGACCGGGCCGTCGTCATCGACCATCACGCGTGCCGTTGTCAGGTCGTTCCGGTAGGTTTGAAAACGCACCTGGAACGATTCGCCACCCATCGGGCAAATCGGTCGGCAATCCTGCCAGGCAACGTGCGAAATGCCGTCCCATTCCACATTGTTGTCGGACGGAGCGAAAAACAGGATCAAGACGGCCAATTGTGTAACAATCATCATCCTCTCCGGCGTTGTGAAACACACATGAAGAATATCCCCCCCCCCGGGCGTTACGTTTGATTATAACGGAGCCCCATGCAAATTCAGAAGCGAAATCATCCCGACGCGGCGATTCCTCAAATGGCGGGTCAATGCCCACAACTAGCGAGGTTTGGGCTCATTTGGCGGAGCGGCAGGCAGGAGACAACGGATTGGAGATTGGGGATTGGGGATTGGAGATACCGTCCTCAATCCCCAATCGTCAATCTCCAATCCCCAATCGAATTATCCTCCGTCCGTCCGCTTCACGCGGTGCACCAGCGTCTGGGCGGTCGCCTTGATGCCACGGACGTGGCCCATGAGCTGCTCGCGGTTGGGGGCGAACTGCATCGCCGTGTCCAGATAGACCAGATCCTTTTCGACCAGCTCGGCCAAGGACACCGTAAAGTTGTGCATGCCGGCGTGTTTGCTGCCGGAGATGATCGCCGGCAGGTCGTTCTCTTCGCCCTCGCGAATCTTCTCCTTGACGACCATTTCGGCCAGCAGCACTTCGGTCGCCGGCACACGCAGAATCTTGGGATCGATCGCCGGCAGCAGCCGCTGGGCCGTGACTGCCTTGATGCCGTTGGCGAGCGCGCTACGGATGAAATCATGTTGCTCACGCGGGAAAAACTCGAGCATGCGCGTCAGCGACTGCATAGTGTCGGCGGTGTGTAGCGTGCCGAAGACCACGTGTCCGGTCTCCGCCGCTTGTAGTGCCGCCAGCACGGTCTCCTTGTCGCGCAGCTCGCCGACGAAGATCACGTCCGGGTCCTCGCGCACCGCGGCTCGCAAACCGTCGGCAAAAGTTTCGAGATCCAGCCCGATCTCGCGCTGGCTGATGATCGACTGCTTCGGCTTAAACGAATACTCGACCGGGTCTTCGATGCTGATGATGTGGACGTGCTTGGTTTCATTGATGTAGTCGACCATCGCCGCCATCGTCGTGCTCTTGCCGCAGCCCGTCACGCCACAACACAGAATAAGCCCCTCGTTCGTCTCCTCCGCCAGCTTGCGGTAGATCGGCGGCAGGTGCAGCTCTTCAAAGTTTGGGATGATGGCCTTCACGCGTCGAATCGCGGCGTGCATGTGGCCGCCGGCCCGCAAGATGTTCACCCGGAATCGGTCCCCATCCGGCAACATGTGGGCAAAGTCGAGCGAGCCGCGCTCCTCGTAGATATGCTTGCGATTCTCGGGAATGATCTCCGACATCAATTCCTCGATCAGGCGGCTGTCGGGCGCGATCACCGGCATGTCGGTCTTGCGCAGGTGTCCACCGATGCGATAGGTCGGCGTGATCCCCGTCTTCATGTGCAGGTCGCTGGCGTCGAGCGTCTTCATGACTTCCAGCAGGGGGATGATCGAATTAGGCATTTCTTGCATGCACACACCTCAGTTCAGACAAGTTCGCTCCCCACGCGCTCCCACACGGCACGGGGGCTGTGAAATGGAGGGCGGAATCGTATGAATCCAAGACCGAAGCCGGCCCTCTTACATATTCAATTATATGCCAAACGGACAGCGGCCGGAACTTATGGCTCGACCCGCTCTTCGTTTTTCAACACCCGTGCTTCGTAAAGCGTGGTCGGCGTCATCTCGCTGATCGTCAGCAGCGCGCTACCGTCCGCGGAAAAACACAACGCCTCACCCTGCGGCTCCCCCGCCAGCCATAGCGCCGTCGGCGTCCGCTCGAAGATGCACGCGAACTCGTCCGGCTTCGGCAAACACCACTCCCATCCGCCGGCGTAGCTCCGCGTTACCAGCCGTGTACCGTCCGGCGAAATGTCCGCCGCCGTCACCATTCGCGATATCGGCGAAGCGTCGGGGAACTTCAGCGACACCACTCGCTTCAGCGTCGTCACGCCGGTCGCCCGCCATGGGGCGGCCAGCCGGTAAACGTAACACGTCCCGTCGAACCGCTTGGTAAAAACATATCCGTCGCTCGTCCGCGGATCAACCGCGAACCCCTCCGCATTCCGGGCCCCGTCCGCGTACTTGCAACGAAACACCTTCGGCATAATGTCGATAACCCCACGGGCACGGACGACCGCGTCGAACTCCGGCTCGGCAAAACGATAAAAAACGACGTTCTCGCGCCGCGCCTTGTTATCGCCGATATCGGCCACGCACACGTCGAACGTTCCGGGCTTTTCACCAGGTGCCGACGTGATGTCCTCCCAGTCGATATTCTCGGCGCCGACCAGTCGAATCGTCACGCAAATCCGCCCGTGACGGTTCAGAACATAAACGTGCGGCCGACCCCCGGAATCATTATGCGCGTAGTAATAGCCCGGGTTACGCCGGCTGGCCGCCAGCCCCGACGCCTCGTCCAGCCGTCGATCCGTGACCTCGCAAACCGCGCGCGGCTCGCCGTACTGGATCGCGGGTTGCGACGTCTGCGCCCCGGCGGACATCGGTAAACAAACCAACAGCCCGGCAATCAGCAAGCCCACTCCCGGCGCGAACAGGTCTTCACCAAACCTCATCCCGCGACAACCTCGTCTATTTGCGCTTCATCAAGTCGTTGTAGTCCTCGTACGCCATGTCCGCGGCCTGCTTGCGAAACAGCGTGCCCAGCTTTTCGGGAATCGTTTTCTGGGCGGTCTCCTTGTAGTACTCGCCGAGGGCGGCGTCCTCGGACTTCGCGAACCCGCCCTTGATCGGCCAGGACTTGTAGTTGAGTTCGTCGGCGATCGTCACCGGGCTGCGCACGATCACCTTGTACGCCCCGCTGGCAAACGCCCGCGCCCAGGCCTGCTGCGCCCGCAGCAAGTTCATGAAGTTCCCTTTCCGCTTGCCGGTCGCCAGGAAATCCCGCAACGTCTCGGCCAACCCGGCGTTCTTCGTGAACATGATGTAAAAGTGGTTCAGCTTGTCGCTCTTCTCGCTTACCTGCCGCAAGTCTCGCAGCAGGTGGTGCACGTGTAGCTCCAGCGTGGCGAACGCCCGCAACAACTCCACAAACGCGTCGCAAAGCTGCTCGAACGTCTTCTCCGTCGGTACGTTTGTCTCGACGAAAACCTCCGGCACCTCGCCGCCCATACGCTTCCAGAGACGCTTGAAGGCAGCGTCCGCCCGGGCATCCTCGGCCGCCCCGGCGACTTCCTTCGCGCCGGCCACGTCGCGGTCGCGTTCTTTCAGTGCCGCTTCAAGCTCCTGCTTCAGGCGTTCGTTGTCCGCCTTCAGCGCGTTGATCTGTTCCGCCTGCTCGGTCGCCTGGTCACCCATGATCTGCCTCGAGGCCTTCAGTTTCTCGTACTTCAGTTCGGCTTGCTCGGTCGCGTTGATCTCGACCCGCAGCTTGGATTCTAGTGCGCCGACATCCGACAGCAACTTCGAGCGATCCTCTTGCAACTCTTTCAGCTTGCGCTGCTGTAGCGAGAGCGCCTCGACCGCCTCGCGATGCTCTACCCGCTCCCGCTCGTAGGCCTGATCGAGTTCCTTACCCTTTTCCTGTTCCGTCCGAAGCTTCAATTCCAGGCTCGCCCGCTGCCGCAACACGTCGGCGGCCCCGCCGGACTCCGATTCACCCAGCCTGGCACCCGATGGCGTCGGCTCTGATTCGGGTTTCGCGAACAGACGTTCCACCTCCTCAAGCACCGCGGGGCGTTGCTTCTTATCAATTTGGTTCACATGCCGATTGCAGATGCCCTCAAGGGCCGCTCGCTCGGCCGATGCATAGCGCCGCCCCTCGACCGCCGCCCGCGTCAAAATCGCCAAACGTCCCGCCGCCAACGTCTCGCCTGCTTGTGACATCACGCTTCCTCTCTCATCAAAGATTCCGCCTGTTTAGCAGTCCGCCGCAAAAGTCATGTAGCGGCCGACCCCCGTGTCGGCCGATCCCGTGTGAGCAGCCGTTTACCCGTACTCTACGACCGACACGGGGGTTGGCCGCTACAGTCTATGGGCGCCGCCGACTTTTGCGGCGGACTCTTAGCCGAGACCCTCGCTTGCGCTTCGGGCTCTGATTTGCCCACTCGCTTGCGCTTCGGGCCCTGATTGCACGGCGCGGTTCAGTGCACGGTTATCCAGAACTGGATTGCTAACCCACGAACGCATCGCGCACCGCCGCCCCGGGTGCCGTCCGGCCGAAAAGCTGATCGTCCAGCAACGCAACCAACCCACGCAGCTCAACCAGCGGCAGCAATAGCCCATCCCCGACGCGCGGGGCCGCACAACCGCGATCCTGGCAGAAGCTAAATCCCACGATACTCGTCGTCAGCCGTAATCCGAACGTCATGATCTCCTGCCACAACGCCGCCCCGAACGCGTCGAGCCGGGTGGCGTTGCGGTCGTCTCGTCGATAGAGCAGGTTGCGCCGGGTCCAGACCGCGGCCGGAGCGTCCGCCTCGCACCGCTCGGTCACCCAGTTTCGGGCGTACTCGTCACGTTGCTCGATCGGCAAACTGCGGCACGAGCCGGTCAGCTCGGCGATTTCCGCCGCCATCTGCTCGCGAAATGATTGGATGCTCCGCTCGTCGTGCGACAAGAGCGCTTCGAACAGGAGTATGCCGACCGCGTGCAGGTCGACGGCCTCGTTGAAGCGTGGATACCAGCAGCACTCGACACCGTCGATCTGCTCACCCTTCTTCAATCTCTCGATCTTACCGCTCGCCCGTCCGGAAAACGGCAGCCCCTCGCCGTCGTCCGGGTTCCGATCGGCGGCCGGCGCCAGGACCGCCCGCCACCCATCGCCGACAACGTGCACACCATCGCTCGTACAGAACAGCTCCCACGGAACCCCCAACTCTTCCAGTAAAACATCCACATGGAGCGCGTCACCGTCGGCCCGCGATGCCTTTATGAACACCGTCGCCACGCGCGGCTCGTCGAAATAGCGTGCCGCGTCGACCGCCGGCGGCGGTAAATAAGCCGCGCCGGAAAACGCCGGCGGATACGGCAACGGCCGGTCGTCCACCGTCTCGAACGGCGTCTCGGGCTGCAAACCCGCCTTGCGCAACAACGGCTGGAAACCCCAGCAAGTCGCCGGCGTCGACACCGGCCGTTGCCACCAAACCCGCACCGTCTCCTCGTTCCAGCACAAGTGCGGCCGACCGCTCACCCGCCAGACAGGCTCAAGCTGCGCCAGAATGTCCGCGATCATCCCCAATTTCAGCCGAGCTACCTCGAGCAATTCGCGACCGTCGCTTTCGCCCGCCAAGAGTCGCGCCGGCCCGACACTCTCCATCGCTCGCGCCTGGGTATCGCACCAGCTCTCGAAATCGTTCTCGTCACGCTTTCGCATCGCAAGGCAATCACTCGGCGACAGCCCACCCATCACACGCGCCGTCTCGTCAAATCGCCATTGCCCCATCGGCGAAAACACCAACGGAGCATTTGCCGCACTGAGCGCTACCAGCCGATCCGCCGCGTATGCATACCCGTCCCCCCGCGGATAGCAGCGCTCGCGTTCCGGGCATTTGACGCAGGCGTGCTCGCCCGCCAACCGCTCCGCCGCCGCGGGATCGTCTTTCGCCATCCCGTCCGCCAACGCGACTACCTTGCCCTGATCCAGGAACAACTCGTCGAATGACTTGATTATCCCCAGTGAGCTGGAGCCGCCTCGGCCGCCATAAATTGCCGGTGTCCGTTCACTCTCCGCCGGCCCATCCCAACTCAGCAACTCGATCGGCAACTCGCCGCCGTCGGCACTCTTGACGTCTTCGATCTGATCCGTCGGCACCGCCCGCAGCAGTTCCGCCGTGCTCGGCGACCGGGCAGCGAAAACGCACTGCCGCTTGCGACAGTACAGTAGCGGTCCCAGCCGCGACGGCTGAACGACTGCTTCCCGCGGCACCTCAAATCCGCCGGTTGCCGGCAACCCGGCCCGCAACTCCGGCAGCGCATCGAACATCCTCAACAACGCCGACGTCGGTACCTGCTTGTTCGGCACCACCGTCGCCGGATCAACCACCAGCGCAAGCTCGATCGGCCGCACCAGCCGTCCATCCGCGTCGCACACCCCCGCGATGAACGACTGCACTACCGTCAGCGGCTCGTCCAGCTTCACCAGCGGCTCAACCGCCACCGCCGCCTCTTCCGGCTTGGGCCCCAACACGCGCGGCATGTCCCCGCGCGGCACCGGCAAAGGCACAAACGCCGAACCGGCCTCCTGTCTCTCCGGCAATCTGGCATCGCTCTCGGGCACGTCGGTTGCCTCCCGATCATTATCAACATTA
Source organism: Phycisphaerae bacterium (assembly GCA_030612705.1). Lineage (GTDB taxonomy): Bacteria > Planctomycetota > Phycisphaerae > UBA1845 > Fen-1342 > JALSRY01. Next base: position 29,521 of record JAUWNI010000036.1, read on the forward strand.
GACCGATGGGCAGGATTATACCGGCAAGCCGGCAAAATGTGGGGTCCGCTGTCATTCCAAGCAGCGCAACGCCGAGGAATCTGTCCCCGAGTCGGGTTCCGGCTGGCAGTCCGCCGCAAAAGTCGGCGGCGCCCATGGACTGTAGCGGCCGACCCCCGTGTCGGACGTCGGGTAGCGAAAGATTTCCACATTCTACGTCCACCGCGGGGGGCGGACGCTACGTTTTCCGGCTTACACAGCGCCCGCCAAAACTGTCATACACTCCGCACACGGGTTTTCCGGCGAAGACACTTGATCCGTTAATCCGGTTTGGTTAACGTCGCGGGGTTGGTTGTTGCAGATCTTATCGTAACATGTGCGGTCTTAACCGCTGTCGGGGAACATCAGTTTCCCTTGATTCGCCACCCGAAATCGGCCGCAAGCAAAGATGTCCAAGAAACGCGCTTATCAGCCACAAGCCCGTCTGCACTGGATACATTCCACCAGGTTGCACGTCGTGCTCTACAGCATGCTCCTGATCGCGACCCCTTTCCTGTTGTTGCGGGATTTCCTGCAATCGGCCATCGGACACCTGTCCGTATACACAGTCGAGCTGGGCGGCATACCGCTCGTGGTCGTGCCCATAGTTGCCTTGATCGTGGCGATTGCACTGCTGGTCGGTTTTCGGACCTATATCACCAAGCTGCGCATCCTGGCCGGACTGGTCGCCTTTCTGATGATCGCCCTGGCCCAGCAGGTCACCGACTATTACATGCACCACAACTTCTACGATCTCCAGCATAACTGGCATTATGTCGCCTATGCCATCTTCGCTTTCATGATGTACCGCGACCTGGGGCCGCGCGGCGTATCACTGGCCACGATCATGCTGATCACCTACTTCGCCGCCCTGCTCTTCTCCACCATCGACGAGGCCTTTCAGAAGAATATGAGCAGCCGCGTTTTCGACGTCAGCGACATTGCCAAGGACGTCTGGGGGACTTTGATCGGAATGACGCTCCTCTACCTGGGCGGAACCCGCGCCGGCTCACTGCTGACCAATTGGAAACCCCTCCGCCACCGCGGGCTGCGCGGCTATGTCACACATCCACCCAGCGCCTATGTATTGATGATCGTCCTGGCCTTCCTGCTACTTTGCTCCAGCTCTCTGCTCAGCGATTTCCGTCACTGGAAGCTCAACATTATCCTGCCCGCCGGCGGCTTCGTTGTCTTCTTCCTGCTGTTCCACGTCAGCCAATATAAATGGGGTAAATACAGCCTTTTGACAATCCTCGTGGCCGGCATACTCATCCAGTCATACTTTCTCGCCAAACACCGCGACGACTACATCGTTCACAACCAGTACGGCCTCACCGTATACAAAGGTATTCCCATCGTCTTCTTCGACGTGATGATCTTCCCCGACGGAACGTTCCGGCTGGTGGACAAGAAACACTATTTCAACTCACGCGATCAGGCTTTCTTCCTGAAGATTCACCCGGACATTATCGTCATCGGCAGCGGCTCGGAAGGCTTCGGCGGCCGAGGCTTCGACAAGGAGAGCGTCAATCAATTCATTTACAATCCCTACACTCATCGGGGTACCCAGGTAATAATTCTGAAAACCCCCGAAGCCTGCCGGCTTTTCAATAGACTAAAACGCGAGCACAAGAATGTTCTCTTTATACTTCACAACACCTGCTGATCGTCGGCTAAAACGCCAACGACGACAACCGGACGTAATCCCGTCCCGGACTCAGGTAATCCTTACCTGTGGCCTTGTACTGGTATGGCTGCTGTTAATGTCTTTCGGCATCGTCTCCTCCCTGGATCCCAAGTGGTTACAGGAATTATCCCACCCGGGAAAGAAGACCGAAGCCCTGGATTACAAGCACTTCGGCGACGATATGCTGCGCCAAGGCAAATATTCGCTCGCCGTCACAAACTATCTACGCTCGCTCGAGATAATGCCCGACCAAGTCCCCGTGCTGGCAAACCTGGCGGTCGCCCATAGAGAGTTGGGCGACTACGCCGGCGGCGCTCGGATCCTCACGGACGCGCTCCAAAAGGAAAACAGTCCCAGTCTCAAGGCAGTCATCAGCTACAACCTCGGCGAACTGCGTGAGAAGCAAGGCGAACTCGATCAGGCGATACACCACTACCGGGAGGCACTACACTGCAATGTCGAGCAGGATCGCATCTACCACAAGCTGGCAATGCTCCACATCAAGGCGGGACAGTTCCGGGAAGCGCGGACGGCTTTTGAAATGGCATTGACGAAACGACTGGATCCCAGCCTGGAATACCAGCAGATGCTACAACACGCCGTCGATCTCTATCAGGATGAACCGACACACTTGTCGATTATCGAAGAGCAACTGGCCCGCGGCGTCTGCGAGGAAGACCTCGCACACTATGACCTGGGAATCATTCGCAGCATCCAGCAGCACGATCCGACTATCGCCTCAATCCACGATTACCTGGGTCTGATCTGTGCCAAACTGCGAGACATCAACGCAGCCGTTGACCACTTTGAGAAGTCGTTGCAAATCTACCCCGACAATCCAAGTGCAAAACAAAGGCTGCACGAGTTGCGCCAATTACAAAACAAGCAGCCTTAGCAGACCGCCGCAAATAATCATGTAGCGTCGGGTCTCCGTGCCCGACGCAGGGCCAGCGCGCATAAATAGGTACTCTGGGTAATATAGGTAATCTAGCATTCGCCGCCGTTTTCGGTTATATCTTGCTCAACCTTGACGGATGGAACCGCAAGGAATGACAGAAGGAGGATAGAACCGATGGCC
>JAUWNI010000163.1 GCA_030612705.1 Phycisphaerae bacterium
GCATAATGTACGTCCTACGGCAGTTTCGGCAATATCAGGCCGAGGGATGCCCGATCGATCAGCTCGTCGTTACTTGGAACCGGCATATCGAGTACCACTATTGGGACGCGCGCATCCACGACTGCCTCCGCTGGGAAACGACCCGCCCCATCGCCCGCTCGCGGCTCAAGGCCGTCGAGCAGGGCATGCACGCCCTGGCCCGCGACCGCGCGGCCGCCGACCTGAACCACACGCTCACAAGCGCGCGGCTCGCCCCCCCCCGGGGGCTCCTCAGGTTGAACCCATCAAAGCAACACTGACAGACCACTAGGAAAGCCTGGCGGAAACCGAAGACGTGTCGATCCCCGCGCTTTTGAGCGTGTGTTTCAGGTCGGCGGCCTCGCGGTCGCGGGCCAGGGCGTGCATGACCTGCTCGACGGCCTTGAGCCGCGAGCGGGCGATGTGGCGGGTCGTTTCCCAGCGGAGGCAGTCGTTGATGCGCGCGTCCCAATAGTGGTACTCGATATGCCGGTTCCAAGTAACGACGAGCTGATCGATCGGGCATCCCTCGGCCTGATATTGCCGAAACTGCCGTAGGACGTACATGATGCCGATCTCGTCCAGGTTCTCCGCCTCGGAGAGGGCCCGCGCCTCGGGGATTCTGGTGTAGCGATCGTTGCACTCGCGGATGGCGCGAACGGCAATCTCAACCGTTTTGGTCGGCAACAGGTCGGCGGCACGATCCTGAAGGGCGCCGACGCCTAACTCGCGCTGGATATCGTTAGTGGGACGATTGAGCACCTGCCAGTGACTGATCTCGTCATGCTCGACCTGGACGGCCCAACCCGCGTCGGCGAAGAGTGCCGCCAAGGCGACGGCGTCCTGGTCAGGCTGATCGTCGCCAATTTCGCGGGCCTCGGGCAGCAGCGCCAACATTTGGGCCAAGTGTATAACGCGTCGGGCGTGTTCCCACAACCACAGATCGTTGGCCTGACCATCGCCGCGCAAGACCAACAATTCCTCCGCAACCTCGATAACCTGTTTCGGCAGTGCCACTATTGACTCCGTACGCCGAATGCGCTGGGAATGTGCGTTGTCTGCCCACCGGGTTTATAAAGCCGGGAGAACATCCCGGGCATCCGTCGATACCGTATCGAACAGCGTGATTGTACGCAAGCGGGTTCCGCAATCGGTCCCGTTGTCCGAGAATCACTCTTATCGGACAAGCACGGTGCTGGACGAAGAGTCTCCGGATTATCAGAATCTCCGATAACTATTCGCTTCTCACGATCGACTGCGTGTGGACGGGTCGGGTTGGGAAGGGCATCCCGGAAGAAAGTACCAATGCACATCGGCTGATTGACCGATTACTGAACATATAACCGACTAGATCGACAGCCACCAGAGAGGGCGCAAATGTCGTCTGCACCAACTCCAGGCAGCACAACCGAACCGGCGGCAAAGCTCACGGCAACGCCGGAAGACGAGTTGTCGCCCGAATTACAAAAAAAGATGATGCAGGTGACCGAGATCAGTTCCCTGCCCGAAGTCACCATGCGCATCGTCGAGGTCGTCGAAGATCCGAGATCCACAGCGCAGGACATGCACGATATCGTCAAGCACGATCCCGCCCTTGCCGCCAAGGTCTTGAAGGTCGTCAATTCCGCCTTTTACGGTCTGCCGTCGCAGATCGCGAGTCTCGACCGCGCTATTGTGATGCTGGGGCTTAGCGCGGTGAAGAACCTCGCTCTGGCGGCGTCGCTGTCACGTCTGTTTCGGCCGGGAGTAATCTCGGATCGTTTCACCGCCCGCGATCTCTGGGCGCATTGTATCGCGGTCGGTGTCTGCGCCCGAATGATGGCTCAAAAAAGCTTCGGGCATATCGAAGAAGCGTTCGTGGCGGGCCTGGTACACGACATGGGGTTGCTGATCGAATTCCAGATGTTCCCCGAGAAACTGAAGGAAGTCGCCGAGCGCTGCGAAGCCCAGCCCCAGGATTTCCGCGCCGTCGAACGCGAGCTCATCGGCGGTGATCATCAAGCCTTCGGGGCCGCGGTGGCGGCCAAATGGAAATTCCCGCCCGGCTTGCGTTGCGCGATCAGCTACCATCACAACCCCGAGAAACTCAAGCCCGAGCTCAAGCAAATCGTCACCACCGTTCAAGTCGCCGACACTATCTGTTGCCAGAACGAGCTTGGCTTCTATCTCACCGCCCAAGGTCAAACATTCACGAATGACATGCTCGAAACCATCGGCGTCAGCGAGCAACAGATCTCCGAGATACTGGAAGAGCTGCCCGAGCGGATCCAGGAAACCGAACAAATCTTCGGTGAGTAAACCGTAACCAAGCACCGCTCATTCCGAACAGATGTTCCAAGCTGTCCCGTCAAGCTCCGCGTTTTTTATGTATTTGCGGTCCCGGCCGCGATTTGGCGCGCATTCTTGCAATAGTCGCAGACCCCCGGCGTTTGACCCGGTGTGCAACGTGTTGCCCGCCGACGTGCCGTTCGAGGAGATCGAGTTGGACGAGCAGGCCGTCTTCTCCGACGTCGTCACCGAGGAGAGCGGCTGGCCGATCGTCCACGGCGGCTTGGCCGGGCGCTTCCTGAACGACGTCCCCGACGGCTCGTCGGACAATAGTCCCGGCATCTTTCGCGGACGCTGGACCAACAACCCCAACGTACCCGGCGGACCGTTCTTCGGCTTCTGGGTCGGCGTCGAAATCGACGATACGCCCTCCGATCCGAACTAGAGCTCCGTTACACCTCGATCGGTGGGTAGCATCGGCATCTTACCGGGTGCCACGGACAAGCGGCAGTTTGCTTGTCCGTGCTTCCAGCGATGCTTAGCACTGCCGGGGTGCCATGGCCAAGCGAAGCGCGGCCATGCCGGTCCCTTATCGAGAAACATGCCCGCGCCTTCGGCTTGGGCATGGCACCCATCAATCGAAAGTTGACAACGCACCGGAGCAGGTCGCAAAAGACGATCGGCGATTTCACATACACTTCCATCCGAACGCCCGTGGGCAAACCGCCCTGCTCACGGGCGTAAACTTTTTGCACGAGCGTTTGTCCGGTTTGTCGTCGGTTGGTGCAAGAATCCCCTCGACCCCATATCCATGCTACAATCAACTCTACACCACCCTCACCAAACAGGGAGCCATCATGCGACGCACACACCGCTTCACGGCCGGCTTACTGATTACGGCGACCGTCTTCGCCTCTTCGTTGCGCGCCGACGACCCCGCCTGGATCGCGCGTGGCAAAACCGGCATGGTCGCCAGCGACTCACCCCAGGCCTCGCGAATCGGCGCCGACGTGCTCACCGGCGGCGGGAACGCCTTCGACGCCGCCGTCGCAACCTCGTTCGCTCTGGCCGTCGCGCGCCCGCAGAGCACTGGGCTCGGCGGCGGGGGCTTTATGCTCGCCTACGTTGCCCGGGAAAAACGCTTTGTCGTGCTCGATTTTCGCGAAACGGCGCCCGCCGGCGCCACCGCCGCTTATTACGCACACCTGAGCGAACAGCGGGGCGACGGTCCCTCGCCGAGCGTTTACGGCGGCAACGCCGTCGCCACGCCGGGCCAACTCGCGGGCCTGGCGGAAATCAACAAACGCTTCGGCACCCGCCCGCTAACCAATCTCATTACCCCGGCCGTCAAGCTCGCCGAGGACGGCTTCGTCGTCGACAAACACTTTCTCGACGCGCGAAAAGCTGCGCTCAAAGACTTCAAGAAATGGCCGCAACTAAAGCGGGACCATTTCCATCTCTACAATCTGCTTTCTCCAAACGGAGCCGCTCCGAAGATCGGCGACAAATTCAAACGCCCCGGCTTGGCCAAGGCCCTCCAACTCATCGCCAAAGACGGACCCGACGCGCTCTACAAAGGTCCCATCGGCAACGCGATCACCGAGGCGGTGCAAGCTCACGGCGGCATGCTCCTGCCCGGCGACCTCAGCCTCTATCGCGTTATCGATCGCAAGCCGCTGCGCGCCAACCTCTTCGACACGATGCGGGAATACCAGCACGAGATCGTTTCGATGCCGCCACCCTCCTCCGGTGGCGTCTGCCTGATCGAGATTCTGAACATCATCGCGTCGTGCACCGTCCGCAGCGATATCCATCCCGAGCAAGGCCGCGAGCACGTGCTCGTCGAAGCCATGAAACACGCCTTTGCCGACCGTGCCCGCTGGCTCGGCGACCCCGATTTCTACCCGATCCCCACCGCGGGTCTGACCGGCCTCCGCTACGCCGCTCTTCAAGCCCAACGCATCCGGCCGCGAAAAACAATGTTCTGGACCGATTACGGCAGCACCGTCGCCCCGCCCGACGACGGCGGCACCTCACACTTCTGCGTCGCCGACAAATTCGGCAACATCGTCGCCGTCACCGAAACGATCAACGGCACGTTCGGCTCGCTGATCGTCGCCCAGCCATTCGGCATCATCCTCAACAACGAAATGGACGACTTCCTGACGGTCCGCGGCCAGGCCAACATGTACGGCCTCGTGCAGAGTGAGGCGAACATCGTCGAGCCCGGAAAACGCCCGCTCTCGAGCATGTCGCCCACCATCGTCCTGAAAAACGGAAAGCCGTTGCTCGTTCTCGGGGCCTCCGGCGGCCCACGCATCATCACCTCCGTGTTGCAAGTCGCGCAACACGTGATGAACGGCCGATCAATCGAAGAAGCGATGACGGAAGTGCGACTACACCACCAATGGCAGCCGGACGAAATCTTTTTCAACCGCGAGCCCCCGCCGGAACTGGTCGAAAACCTGAAGCAGCGCGGCCAGACAATCAGCAAAAAACGCAAGACCGGCGTCGTCCAGGCCATCCAGTTCCTCGACGACGGCACCATGGTCGGTGCCAGCGACCCGAACAAAGGTGGACGGCCGGCAGCAGCCAACTGATTTCGATTGACGATTGACGATTGGAGATTGACGATTGGGGATGCTGCCCTCAATCCCCAATCGTTAATCTCCAATCCCCATATCCGGGCATTTTGTCAGCGCGCAAAAATGCTGAGAGTCCACACCTCTAGCTCTGACACATGTTCATACAAACTGTGGCGGACTCTCAGCAAACCAAAGATTTGTTTAACCTACGGTGCTATGCACCATACACATACAGTATAACGCGCGTTTCTGGAATTTGCCAAAAAACTTGCACCGTTGTGCGCTGTTTTTTCCTTGTTGCAAAACGCGCTTTCGGCCGTGCTTATTCGAGGGTAGTGCTTTGTCTAGGTTGATTTGATGAGCAGTGTTTCTTTCGAGGCCGTGATAATGCCTGCAGAGGGCAACAATACTCGCAGAGCCGCGGACTTCAGGCCGCGCGGGCCTTCGGGAAGGGTAAATTCTGCTCCCCGCGGCGCCGCGCGGGCTTCAGGCCCGCGGCTCCTCGGGTTGAACCCATCAAAGCAACACTGACGAAGCACTAGGAGCGTGAAGTTAAGTACGTCAAGGAGCCTGCAATGAAAGACGCTTTTCGTCGTTTCATCCTGGGGATTTGTGCCGCGCTGGCACTGCTCGCTTTCTCGGGCTGTACGCAACACGAGCACCGCAAAGTCAAGGTGACCGAGGAGCAACATGAAAGCGAAGTGGTCGAAGAGGCACGGGGTCAGGAAATGATTGTCGAATGACACTGGCTTTCGTCCGCGCGGAGCCGCGCGAACCAAAATCCGCGGCTCTTCGGGTTTTGTCGGGCGCGCTCATACTCGGCCTGACACTCGGGCTTTGCTCGGCGAACAGCGCCCGCGCCCAAACCGCTGCTCCCGTCTCGCCCACCGATCGCAGCTTCCTCGAGCGTCTGGCGCTGGCCCGAGCTCGCGCCAACCTTTACGACCGCATCGCACTCCTGCCGCTGACCGCCGACCTGACCGTCGGCGATTGGGCCGCGCGGGACATCACCCGGCGGCGTGAATTGCGGCTATGGGTACGCGCGTGTCCGCGCCTCGGCAACGCGCGCGTCTACTCCGATGCCGTCTGTGACGTGGACGTCCGTGTCGTTCCAAACGAGTTGGCGGCGCGTCTGGTCGAAATGCTCGGTCAACAATCGCCCGAGCAAAGCCGACCGCCGACCGCCCATGACATCATGAAGGCGGCCCGGCAATGGCCGATTCTTTGGGGTACCGGCACCGCGATGCTCATCGAGAAAACCCGCTCACGCAAACCCATCGGTTGGGAGAACATCAGTGTCGAGGGCATCCAACTGGCTCGGCGGGGAGCGGCGGCCGACTCGATCCACGCTTTGCTCGAACAGGCCGGCCGACTGAAGGTGACTCCCGCCTACCAGCTGCGCGAGTTCTTCGAATCCGACGACGACGTTTTCGAAGCCGTCTACGAAGCCGTCCGGGACGCCGCCGCGATCATCATCGAAAACGCGCCGGACCAGGTCGCCGTCGCTCAGGCCCGGCTCAGCATGACTGAGTTGATTCGCATCCTCACCAATGTTCACCAGAAGCATTACCGCGGGGACATGTTCCATGCCCCGGACTTCCGCGAGATGGCTCTCAATGCCAAACAAGCGGTGCTGCGCGCGACCGGTTTGGCCGCTCCGCCGAACCGTTATCGTCGGTCGCCGCCTTACGAACTAATCGAGCTCGACACGCCGCCGTGGGCGAAAACAACGCTCGCCGCCGCCGGTCGTTACGAGCCGATCGACGGGCGGGAGCTCAGCCGCGAAGACCGCGTGGAACGCGCCCGCTACGACGGCATGAACGAGCTGCGGAAAAAAGTCGAGGCCCTGATCGTCAAGGACGGTGTCACGGTCGAGCGGCTGCTCGGCTATCGGCGTTATTTGAAGGATGATGTCGTCATCTTCCTCGGCGGGGCGCGCGTCGTCGGAAAACCCCACATTCTGACCGATGGAACGTTGACCGTTCGCGTTGAACTGCCGCTCGAACGCCTCTGGCTGCTCATTCGCCGGGGGATGGAGCGGGTCGAGGTCGATCCGCCCGAGGACGATGCGACTTTGCCACCCGTGCAGGAGGGCACACCATGAAATATATCGCTGGACTTGTTGGATTATTGATCGTGCTGCCGGCACTCGCTCAACAAACGCCGGCCGGTTCTGATACGGCCGCCTCGGGCGAATCGAAGACGGTGACGGTCACCGCGGAGGGCTACAACCGCGACGACGCCGTCAAGCGGGCGTTGCGTAAAGCGCTCGAGCAGGGTGCCGGCGTGCAGATCGCCGCCTATTCCAAGGTCGAGAACTACATGCTGCTGCGCGACACGATCTACAGCCGAGCGGCCGGCATCGTCAGCGACTATCGCGTGCTGGAAGAGCGGGAAGGCCCCGGCGGCACGTCGATCGTCACGATCGAGGCGACCGTCCGCCCCGACGCCGTCGCCGCCACCTGGGGCGAGGTCCAGAACCTGCTCGACCAGATCGGCCGGCCGCGGATCATGGTCTGGATCGACGAGCACATCGACGGCAGGTTGCAGAAAGACTCGATCGTCGCGGCCCGGATCGAGGAGCTGTTCGCCAAGGCGGGTTTCGACCTGGTGTCGCGTAACGCGATCGAGGACATCCGTCGCCGGGCGCTGGCCGAGGCTCGCCGGGAGGGCAACGCCGCCAAGCTCGCTCAGTTAGCCAAGGACGCGAGTGCCCACATTCTGATCCGCGGGAGCGCCAACGCGAACCGCGCGGGAATCGAAAACATCTACAACATTCCGGCGACGTTCTACAACTGCGACGTGCAGGCCCGGGTCTACTACGCCGACACCGGCAAGCTGATCGCCAGCGAGTCGTTGCCGCAGACGCGTTCCGGCGTGCGTTCGCGGAAGGAGTTCAGCCCGCAGGCCGCCCGCTCGGCCCTCGTCAAAGCCACCTTTCCCGAAGCCGACAACCCGGCGCACAGACCGCCACTGGCCAACCGCATCTACGAAGCCGTCATGGAGCAGTGGTCGACGCAGATCACGGCGGGCGGCGATATCGAGTTGGAAATACAGGGCCTCGATTTCAAGAGCTACGTCAAGATCAAGAAAGCCCTCGCTGAGGTAGAGAACGTCAAGCGTGTCGACGGCGATTTCACGAAGGGCATCGGAACATTCCGCATCAAGGCCGACATAGCCGCCGAGACGCTGGCCGAGCAACTGACGCGGCGGCCTTTCGAGCAATGGCTGGAGGTCACCGATCTCAAGCTGAGCCGCATCCAGGCCAAGGCAGTGGCAAGGCCGTAGGGAATGAGGGGCCAAGGGGCCAAGGGACCGAGGGACCGAGGGGGCAAGGGGCCGAGGGGGTGCATGACAGTTTTGGTGGGCGCTGTGTAAGCCGGGAAACGTAGCGTCCGCCCCCCGTGGCGGACGTAGAATGGGGAAATCTTTCGCCACCCGACCTCCGCCACGGGCGGCGGACCCTACAGCGCCCGCGCCGAAGCCCGCCGGGCAGGGTCAAGTCCCCACATTTGAAACAGGGCGGGGGCGGCGGTGCCAACGGGGAGCCGC
>JAUWNI010000119.1 GCA_030612705.1 Phycisphaerae bacterium
ATAATACTTGAAGAGGGCAACAATACTCGAAGAGCCGTGGACTTTAGTCCGCGCGGCGCCGCGGAGAGTAGAATTTACTCTTCCCGAAAGACCGGGCGGACTGAAGTCCGCGGCTCCTCAGGTTGGACCCATCAAAGCAACACTGACGGAGCACTAGTCCACCACGCGGCCGTTGACCGAGACGATCACGCCGAAGTCCTCGGCCTCGCCGACGAAGCGGAAGCGAATCACGTCGCCGCAGTCGTACTCGTCGTCGCGTTCGAGCTTCCTGGTGGCGTAGGCGTAGTAGCTGCCGTAGAACGGGATGAGTTGTTCGGCCTCGTCGCTGAAGATCAGGGCGAGTTCGTCGCAGTCGAAGTTGAATCGCGCGGTCTCGCCGGACTCGAGCAGGCCGGTGCTAAGTGTTTCGGCGGGGAAGAGGCCGGCGAGCCAACTGTCGTCGTTGTCGAAACGGATGTTGGCGGCGACGGGGAAGCCGGTGTCGTTGACGAGCTCGACTTGGACCGTGTTCAAAGCGGGGATGAGTCGGGCGGCGTCGGGACACCCGGCCGGCAATAACCAGAAAAATGTGACGAACAATATCAGGGGCAGGTGGATTCTACGTGGCATTTGCGTTCTCCGGTCAAGGTTGGACGGCCCCGGTGGGGCACGTCATACTGTGCGGCGCCGCCGATTGTTAATGTCTGTTGCTGCCGACAATCAACCGGGCGTGTCGCCCGAGTGTGAAGACTAGCCGGACAGGCGGCGCGTTTCAAGATGATAGACCGTCAGACGGGTATCGAGGTTAGTCGTATGGCGTTAATGGTCGGCATTTCGGGGATTCGCGGTATCATAGGTGAAACATTGACGCCGCGGGTCGTCACGGAATTTGCCCAGGCGTACGGGACGTTTCTCAACGGGGGGCGGGTGGTGCTGGGGCGCGCCACTCGGCCGAGCGGGGAGATGTTCGCATCGGCCGCGGCGGCGGGTCTACTGGCAACCGGTTGCGAAGTCACGCACCTCGGCGTGGTCATGACGCCGACGATCGGGCGAGCTATCACGGATGGTCGTTACGACGGCGGCGTGATGATAACGGCGAGTCACAACCCGTCGCGGTGGAACGGTCTGAAGTTTCTCAGCGATCGTGGATTGGCTCCGAATCCGGAACGTGCACGCAAGATTGCGGCAATTTACGACCAAGGTCAGTTCCGGTTTGAGAAAGAGGCGTTTGCGCCGCTGGCACATGATGACGAGGCTGGTGAGCGACACGTGGAGGCGGTGTTGGCGGTGCTCGAGGTGCCGGTCGAGCCGTTGAAGGGGCTGCGAGTCGTGCTTGACAGCGTGAACGGGGCCGGCTGTCTGGACTCGCCCGGGTTGCTCACGGCGTTGGGCTGTGACGTGATCCATCTGAATGGCGAGCCGACCGGACAGTTTCCGCACATGCCGGAGCCGACAGCCGAGAACCTGGCGCAGCTTTGCGAGGCGGTACGCGAAACCGGTGCCGGTGTTGGCTTTGCCCAGGATCCCGACGCCGACCGGCTGGCGATCGTGGATGAACGCGGGGATTACATTGGTGAGGAATACACATTGGCCCTGGCGGCGCAACTCGCCTTATCGCGTCGGCCGGGGCCGGTGGCGGCTAATCTGAGTACGTCGCGGCTGGTGGACGCGGTTGCCGAGCGGTTTGGCGTGAAGGTCGTTCGCACGCAGGTGGGGGAGGCCAACGTGGCGCAGGGTGTTGTCGATAACGGTTGCGTGATTGGCGGCGAGGGTAACGGCGGCGTGATTGACCCGCGAATCACGATGGTACGCGACAGCCTGTCGGCGATGAGCCTCGTCCTGCAACTCATGGCGTCCAGTGGTAAGCGAATCAGCGAACTGGTGGCGGAGTTGCCGCGCTATGTGATGATCAAGCAGAAGTTCGAATGTCCGCGTGAGCGGATCGAGGTCGCCACCACGGCGGTTGCCGAGGCGTTTTCGGACGAGAAGGTGAACCGCTCCGACGGGACGCGCGTTGATTTCGAGCAGGGCTGGGTACACGTGCGGGCGTCGAACACCGAGCCGATCGTGCGGATCATCGCGGAGGCCGAGGACGAGGCGACGGCGAGTACGCTGGTCGAGCGTGTCCGTGCAGCGGCTAATCTGTGAGGTACCTAGTGCTTTGTTCAGGTTGGTTTGATGGGTAGTGTTTCTTTCGAGGCCGTGAAAAGACTTGAAGAGAGCAACAATACTCGAAGAGCCGCGGACTTCAGTCCGCCCGGTCCTTCGGAAAGAGTAAATTCTACTCCCCGCGGCGCCGCGCGGACTTCAGGTCCGCGGCTCCTCAGGTTGAACCCATCAAAGCAACACTGACAGAGCAGTAGTGCTCCGTCACACATCGATTTGCGGGTAGCGTCGGCCCCCCGTGGCCGATGTAGGTAGCTGAACACCTCTCGATGGCCTATGTCGGCCGCGCGGGGCGCGGGTCATTACAGACTCGTGAGAACCGCTCTAAAGGGAGTAACCGTAATGGCTGATGAGACGACGACGGTGGGAGAGCTTCGCCAGCTGCTGGCCGATTTCGTGGCCGAGCGGGAGTGGGAGAAGTTTCACGATCCGAAGAATCTCTCGATGGCAATCGCGATCGAGACGGCGGAACTGATGGAACATTTCCAGTGGGTACGCAACGAGGAGCTGCCGGAACTGCTGGCCGATGAGCGGCGGCGGGACGAAATCAGCGAGGAGATCGCCGACATTACGTGCTTCGTGCTGGCGCTGGCGAACGCCATGGAGCTGGATCTGTCGTCGTCGGTCGAGCGAAAGCTGGTGAAGAACGCCGCGAAGTATCCGGCCGAGATGTTCCGCGGGCGGTATTTCAAGCCGAGCCAGGACTCGGCCGGGCCGTGCTAGTGTTTTGTTGCACGTGGAATGATGGATAATGCGAAGGGTGGGGGACGCGAATAGGACTTCGATTCGTGTCCCCCACGGCTAAAGCCATGGGCCACCCGGTCAAGAGTATCATGCACCCCGCATCGGGTTCGGAGGGGTCGTTCCCTCGCGGCAGAGGGCGACAGCCGTTATCATGCAGAGCTTGTTGATGGTTTGGCGATTGCTATTGAAAGTATGCGAAAGGTTTAAGTGATGAAGAAGATCCGTTTGTTTACGCCGGGGCCTTGCGCTGTTCCCGAAGATGTTTTGGTTGAGATGGCCCGGCCGTTCGAGCACCATCGGACGCCATGGTTCAAGGACTTCATGAAGCAGTGCCAGACCAAGCTCAAGGAGGTATTGCAGACGAAGAACGAGGTGCTGATCATCACCGGCTCGGGAACGGCCGCCGCCGAGGGGGCGATCATCGGCTGCAATCCGCCGGGGTCGCGGATGCTGACGATTGAGAGCGGGAAGTTCGGTCAGCGCTGGGGCGAGATCGCGGAGCAGTTTGGGATCGACGTGATTCGGCACGAGATTGAGTGGGGGACCGCGATCGACCCGCAAGTCATCGCCGACTATCTCAAGAAAGACCCGAAGATCACCACGGTCATGCTGACGCACAGCGAGACCTCGACCGCGACGCTGTGCGATCTGGAAGCGATCGGCAAGATCACCAACGCCGCCGGCAAGCTGCTGTTGGCGGACTGCATCACGTCGGCTGGGGCGTTGCCGCTCAAGCCGGACGATTGGGGCGTTGACGTGGTTATCACCGGAGCGCAGAAGGCGTTGATGATACCGCCGGGGCTGGGTTTCGCGTCGCTGAGCGAGCGGGCGTGGGAGGTTGTGCGGAACAACAAGGGCCAGCACGCCTATTACCTGAACCTGATCAAGGCGTATAAGAAGGGCTTGGAGAACGACACGCCGTTCACGCCGGCACACATCATGATTCGCGGTTTGAACAAGGCGTTGGATATGATGCTGGAAGAGGGGATGGAGAACGTCTGGAAGCGTGTGGCGACGATGGCGGCGGCGGCGCGGGCCGCGGGCGAGGCGATCGGCTGCACGGTCTTCTCGAAACGCCCGAGCGACTCGGTCACGGCGTTCAACACGCCCGCGGGGATCAAGGTTCCGGATATTCGCAAAGGACTGAAAGAGCGTTTCGGGATTCAGTCCGCCGGCGGGCAGGAGCATCTCAAGGGTAAGATCTTACGGCTGGGGCACATGGGTTACGTGGACGAGATGGACACGGTGCTGGCGATCGCGGCGCTCGAGCAGGTGCTCTACAAGCTGGGGCACAAGTTTGAGTTGGGGTCCGGCGTGACGGCGGCGCAGAAAGTGTTGGCTGAGAGGATGTAGCGGCCGGTCTCCGTACCGGACGTAGGCTGAGGATTTTTGTTCGGAGATAGTGGGATGACGTACCAGATCACTAAAGAACATGTCTGGGTCGGTGCGATTCCCGATCGTCCCGATGCGTTGGCGGAGAAATTGCGAATGCTGAGCGAGGCCGGGCTGAATCTGGAACTGATCCTAGCGCGGCGTGAGATGCCCGGTCGAGCGCTGCTGTTCATTTCGCCGCTGCGGACGCTGGAAGAAATTCTGGCGGCGGAGGAAGCCGGCTTGGCCCAGGAGCACAGCGTTCAAGCGATCCGGATCACGGGGCCCAACGAGCCCGGGATCGGAGCGCGCATCACGAGCGCTCTGTCGCAAGCCGGTCTGGATGTGCGCGCGTACTCAGCGGCGGCGTTGGGTAATAAGCACGTCACCCACATCGCCTTCGACAACGAAGAAGACGGCGAGCGCGCGAAGGCCGTGCTGGAGAGCGCGCTAAAGTAGTCGGTTCGGGGACATGCCCTTCGGGAAAGGCGGCCCAGCACGTCCGTCAGACCTCGATTGATGGGCTGGTGTGCCACTACTCTTGAGTAGTGTTAAGCATCGCTGGAAGCACGGACAAGCAAACTGCCGCTTGTCCGTGGCACCCATCAATTGATGGGTGGGTGGCCCATGGCTTTAGCCGTGGGGAACACGAATCGAAGCCCTATTCGTGCCCCCCACCTCTAAAGAGGTGGGCCACCCAATCAACGATGATCCATCAGATCAACTGTGGCAGAGCACTAGGTGCCTATCACGGCCGCGGCGGAGCTTACGTGTGTTTCGGCCGGCATGTTGATGGACTGCTGGTAGCGGATCACACGGCAGGGCTGCTCGGGCAGGGCGCGGAGCAGGGTGTAGATGCAGCCGGCGCTGCAAAGACGCGTCGGGTTTTCCGACATGCGCAACTCTTCGAGGAAGGCTTCTTCCAGCCGATTTTCGAGCAATTCGAGCAGTTGACGATCGTCGCGCTCGACTTGGCGGAGAAATTCGGGCGTGGTTGGCTGCTCGTCGCCGAAGTGTTGCCCGACATGGCTGAGGTCGGCGCCGGCGATTAGGATAGTGTGTCTGTTGTCGTTCGCGATCAATTGCGCGAGGGCGTCGGCGAAATCGCCGAGGTCGGGTCCGCGTCCGTCGTGCGGCACTGTACCGGAGGGTCCGCTGGGGTCGGGACACAACACCGGGACGATCTCGAAGGGTTGATCGGACCGACACACCTGCAAGATCTGCACCTGTAACTCGATCGAGTGCTCGGTGTTATGATCGAACTGGTGCTCGCAGAGCGATTGGCCGAGCGCCAGTTCGAGCTGCTGGATGAACTGCCGATCGGTGGTGACGCGGCCGAGCGGCGTCTCGAAATCCTTTGTAGTCGTCACAACCGAGGGCGAGCGGCCGAAGTGGTTGGTGCCGAGAATGACGTAACGCTCGGCCGGCCGGGCTTGCGCCAGCGTCGCGTACGCGTCGGCATAACAGCGGGAGCCGCGCTGGTAGTCGAGATGTGGGGCGATGATCCCGCGCAGGTTCGAGAGGGGTGTCGGCGTGCCGGCCGCGAGCATCTGTTCGATTGCGGATTGCAGCTCTGGTCCCGGGGGGGAGCGATGACGATTGTCGCGTGTCTGGGCGGCGAGGTATTCGTTTCGCTGCTTGGCGTAGGCATTCTCGAAGCAGGCGCTGTCGAGCATCAGAGCCTGATCGAGCGTGGTGAGCATCTGCTCGATCTGCTCGGTGGAGATCATCTGGCCGAACTGCTTCAGGAAGGCTGTTTGGATTTCGCCGCAGGTATGCTCGCCGTCGAGGTGCGTGAGTACGAAGTATCCGGGCAGTGATACGGCGATTGGCCGCGGGGCGACCTGGGTGAGGTCGTGCAGCGCGAAGTACATCTCGTCGCTCTTGTTGTGAAACGGAGCGACGTCGAGCGGTCGCAAAGCCGGCAGTTTCTGGTTTGTCTCCACAGTCACACTTCAGTACGAAACCTGATAGGCCCAACGGGTTTGAGAACCCCAGAACACCTGTATACCAGTTTGCGCGAAAGGGTGATCAAAAGTAAAGCGCAATGTGGAGATTCCGTCGGCATCTCCGTCGAGCGGCTCGACCGTGAAAGATTTGTACCGCACCGGCTTGTGTACGGCGATGCGTGACTTGCCGTCCGTGGCCTGTTCGATCAACAGCCGTAAAGGCCCCGAGAAATAGCGATCCCGCGTGACATGTACGTCGATCGTCCGTTCGTCGATCCGAGTCAGTTCGCTCGGCGTGGCCATGCCCAGCAGACGCGGCGACCACGTCAGCGCGACGACGCGCAGGTCGCGCGTGCCGGTGCGCTCTTCGACCGCGAGGCGGACGTAATGCGCGATCATCGGGAGGTTGGCGATGTAGAGCGTATCGCCGTCGGTAACCGGTCGCGGGGCAGTGGCGATTTCATCGACGACGCGGTCTTCGACGGCCTGGGCGGTGTCCAGCGCGATGCCGCAAAAGTGCGAGGTTGTGCCAAAGATCAGTCCGGAGACGACTACGACACACCATGCGAGTGCGGGCCGCCACCGGGCGGCGGGGCGATTGGGGCGAGCGAGGCCGGCGATTTCCCGGAGCAGCAGTGTCGAGAAGATCGCCCACCCGAGGCCGGGGAGGTAGAGATGGTGTGGCGATTCAAACGCGGGGAGCACGGGGAGCATGAATCCCAGCAGGCAGGCGGGGGCGAGGACGCCGGCGACGGTTCGACGATTTCTGATGAAGAGCACTGTCAGGATGATCGCAATGAGCAGCGCGAGGCCGTAGAAGACCAGTGGCCGCTCGCGGAAGTATGCCAGTCCGCCGATGGGCACGCAGGGCACCAGCAGGAACTCGCCGAGCAAGTAATAACAGAATTTGTCGAGAATATAGCGGAAGAAGTCGGGATCGGTAGGGGGGACGACGTAGGGGCGGGGCGGCAGCGCGGCTCCGCCCAGGTAGTGTGATCGCAACGCCAAATAGATCCCGATCGTAACGCCGAAGATCGCGAAAAGCGTGAGGGTCGCGCGTGAGCGTTGCCAGCGGATGAGCGGTTCGACGGTGAGGATGACGAACGGAAACATGATCGCGTTTTCGCGGCAACCGAGCGCAAAGGCGAACAGAACAGCGCAGGCCACGCCCCAGCCCCAGCGGGGTGCGCGGTGGTTGTTCAGATCGGCGTTAACGAAGCCATTCGGCCAGCGACGAAACTCGGCCCAGCAGAGCAGCGCCGCCAACAGCAGCGTGGTGACGATCAGTTCGGACTGCGAAGCAATCCACTGCACGGTCGCGACATGACCGGGATGGATTGCGAACAAGGCGGCGACGACCCAGGCCAGGGTCTTTGGCGCGCCGAGGCGTCGCAGGAGCAACATTAGCAGAGTGCACGCCGCCAAGTGCCAAGTCAGCGACGCGATGTGCATCGCAACGGGGTTCCAGCCGCTGAGCGTGTAGGTGAGCTTCATCAGTCCGAAGGCGGCCGGACGGAAGAAGCGCAGGGTGCACTCGGGCATCCACCAGAGCTCGATCACGCCGCCGGTGAGTTCGAGGTGGCAGGCGCGGGTCAGATCGTCGAGTGACCAGCCGCTGTCGCGCAATTGTCGATAGTGGGCGTAGTCATCCATGAACAGGCCGTATTGGACGGCCCGTCCGTGGAGGATGCCGATCAGCGCTGCCAGGCCGAGCACCGCCCACAGAATCCACCAAAGGTGTCGCGAGGAGGCGGGTTGCGCGTGGCGGCCGGCGGTGTTCATTGATCTGGAGCCGTGGATGAGATGCGGATTTCGGCGTTCGGCGTGTCGGATGGCTCTTCCGGTTGTTCGAGTGCCTGGAGTTCGGCATGGCTGGGCAGGTGGGCGCCCAACAGCGGGATCAGTACGCCGGGCAGTGCCCAGACGAGTTGCGTCAGGCGGTTTGCCAAGGCGAAGGCGACGGCGGCCGAGGCGTGGTTCAAGTTTCCCCAACAGAAGAACTTGATGTAGGCCGCCTCCATAACACCGGCGGCCTGGGGCGGCGAGATCGGGACGGCCCCGATCAGGAAGCCGAGCGGGACGAAAATAAAGAACAGGGTGAAGTCGCCCTTCATGCCCAGGGCCTGGGCCATCACGTAGGCGGCGATGACGACGATCAGTTGCAATACGATGGTGTTTAGCAGCGATAGGATTACGAGTGTCTTGTGTCGCCGCATTGCCACCGTGGCCCGTCCGATGCGCAGGATATGATCAGCCGCGGGCATTTTCTCGGCGAGAGCCGGCAGCTTGATCAGGTGTCGCAGCCGGCGGCTGAAGACGAAAATGCACCCGACGAACAATCCGCCCCAGATTACCGCCAAGCCGCCGGCAAGCGTGGCGCGATAGGTTGGGCTCCAGGCGACACGCTCCCAGGCGAAGAGGAACGTGACGCTGGCCAGGATCATCAAGCCGCTCAGGCCGACGACGCGGTCGAGGAAGATAGTAGTCACGGCTTCGGTTTTACGGTGTGTGAAACGCGTGATGTAGTAGGCTTTGATCACGTCGCCGCCGACCGTCCCGGGCAGGGCGAAGTTGAAGAAATTGCCGGCGTAGCTCAGCTTGAGCGCGTTCCAGTATGACAGGCGGACGTCCTGCACGGCGAGCATCCAGACCAGGCGGATGGATTGGAGAACCGGCACCGGGAAGAAGAGCAGAATCGCCAGCAACGCCTTGCCGATGTCCATGCGGTGGACGATGCCGCTGATGCCGTAGGTGATGGCGGGGACGTCGCCATCGTATTTGACCTGGTCCCAGGTGATGGTGAGGGGTTGGTCGTCGCGTTGGACTACGAGCTTGTCGTCGTTCCATTCGAGCAGGCGCAGCGGCTGGTCGGGGGTGTCTTTGAGAGTTATCGTGTCGTGCCAGGAGACGGTATAGACCAGGAAGACGATTGCCCCCACGCACAGGCCGTAACGCAAGGTCGTCAGCAGCCATCGAGTGAGGCGACGTTTCATACTTGCCAATGCTCCGCTTTGCAGGAGTTTGGTGGGCAGTGCCCACTCTACACTCTACTACGCTCTACGCTCTGGCGGGCAGTGCCCACGCTGCGTGCCGAGTCGCGGATTCTATCACATTTCGTGTGCTGGTGCGGCTGTCGTGGGTCATCTTTCGGTGCGCGGAGTGTATGACCATTTTGGCGTGCTTGACTCCTTTAACAAGTGAAGTTTATCGGTTTGTCGCTCAACGCTCGGCATATAAACCCTGGAAATCCTGCTTGGTCCAGCCCCGTAGGGGCGGCAGTCAATAGCCGGGGGCGTCAGCCCCCGGAAGTCGTCCCCCTTGGCGTAAAGCCCCGAAGGGGCGACAGAGGACGGTGCAACCGCCATCGTACGCTTCTGTCGCCCCTTCGGGGCTGATTAGACATGTCGCTCGTAATCCGAGGGCTTACGCCCTCGGCTATTGACTATCGCCCTTCCAGGGCTGCTAAAAGCGCTCATCCAACATTGTCATACACGCCGGTGCGTGGGGTGTGATCGAAAGATTGGTGGGCAGTGCCCACCCACAGATGCTTCAACAGAGCCGGGCCTTCCGCGGCCCGAAAGTTCGGCGCGGGGACACGCCGGCTCTGTTTGCCCGGACTTCTCTCGGGGGACATTTCCATCCGAGCGGCAGATTGGCTACGCTAGTACTCTGTTTCACAAATACGTCGACTATGAGAAACCGCGAAGAGTCGCGGACTTTAGTCCGCGCGGTCCTTCGAGAAGGGTAAGTTTTACTCCCCGCGGCGCCGCGCGGACTGAAGTCCGCGGCTCCTCAAGTTGAACCCATCTAAGCAACACTGACAGAGCACCAGGCGTAGATCGCTGTGGCATTAAGCAGAGGTGACTGATGAAGGAACGATTCAGATTTTTACTCGCTGCCGGTAGCGTGGTGGCCGTGGGTTTGCTCATTGCGTTACCGAGCGGGTGTGGCCGCGGGCCGAACCTGGTCGATGAGGTTCTGGCGGTTTATCGGGCTGACGGGGAATACCACGGGTTGACGATCCGGTATCCGCTGGATGAGACGTTGTTTCCGCCGGAGATCGTGCCGCCGACGTTTCGGTGGGAGGATGGCGAGACCGGGTCCGACACGTGGGTGGTGACGATCGAGTTTGCGGATGATGAAGGGCGCGTTAGTTCTCTGACGCACGAGCGGGAATGGACGCCGACGGTCGGGGAATGGGAGGCGATCAAGCGGCGATCGCTGGAAAAGGCGGCGCGGGTCGCCGTGCTCGGCGTCAACCAGGCCGAGCCGCGGAAGATTCTGTCGGAGGGGCGTATTTCGATCAGCACGTCGGCGGACGAGGTCGGGGCGCCGCTGTTTTACCGCGAGGTGAACCTGCCGTTTATTGAGGCCGTTACCGACCCCTCGCGGATTCGTTGGCGGCTTGGGTTGATCTCGTCGGCGGGGCGGCCGCCGATCGTGCTGGAGAACCTGCCGGTTTGCGGGAATTGTCATTCGTTCTCGGCGGACGGGCGGATGCTGGGGATGGACGTTGATTACGCGAACGACAAGGGTTCGTACGCGTTTACGCCGGTGAAGGAGGAGGTCGTTCTGGCGCCGCGTGAGCTCATCACGTGGAGTGATTACGAGCGGGTGGAGGGCGAGTATACGTTCGGGCTGCTTTCGCAAGTATCGCCTGACGGCAATTACGCGGTCAGCACGGTGAAGGACCGGTCGGTTTTCGTGCCGAAGCCGGAGTTGGCGTTTTCGCAACTTTTCTTTCCGATCCGGGGGATTCTGGCGGTTTATTCGCGGGAGACGGAGGAGTTTTCGTCGCTGCCGGGGGCGGATGATCCGCTGTACGTTCAGAGCAATCCGGCCTGGAGCCCGGACGGGAAGCACATCGTCTTCGCCCGGAGCGAGGCGTATCGCTTGCGTAAGGACGAGGGCCGGGTGTTGCTGACCAAGGAGGAGTGCGAGGAGTTTTTGCAAGAAGGCAAGGTGTTTCGGTTCGACCTGTATCGGGTGCCGTTCAATGACGGCCGGGGCGGGGTGGCCGAGCCACTCGAGGGAGCGTCCAATAACGGCATGAGCAACTTCTTCGCGAAGTACTCGCCCGACGGTAAATGGATCGTCTTTTGCAAGGCGAAAAGCTACATGCTGCTTCAGCCGGACAGCGAGCTTTACATCATGCCGGCCGAGGGGGGACAGGCTCGGCGGTTGCGTTGCAACACGTCGCGGATGAACTCGTGGCACAGTTGGTCGCCCAACGGTAAGTGGCTGGTATTCTCGTCGAAGGCCAATTCGCCCTACACACAGCTATTTCTGACGCATATTGACGATGAGGGACGCAGCAGTCCGGCGGTGCTACTGGCGCATATGACGGAGCCGGATCGGGCGGCGAACATTCCGGAGTTCGTCAACATCGAGCCGTCGGCCCTGAAGCGGATTCGCGAGGCGTTTCTGGATGACGTCTCGCACGTGCGGGCGGGCGACGCCTTCCTGTTCCGCGGCGGCGACGTGCGGAACGCAATCAGGGAGTACCGGGAGGCGTTGGAGCTGAATCCGAAGAACGCCGTCGCGCATAGCAACCTGGGCGGCCTGCTGGTAACGGAGGGACAGTTGCGTGAGGGGGCGTTTCATCTGTCGGAGGCGATTCGGCTGGACCCGGCGAACTCATCCAACGCTCATTACAACCTCGGCCGGCTGCTGTTTCGCCAGGGCAGAGTTGATGAGGCAATTGAGCACTATTCGTCGGCGGTGGAGATCGATCCGGAACTGGTCGACGCGCATGGAACGTTGGGAGCTTTGCTGTGTGCGCGCGGAAGGTTTGACGAGGGGGCTTTTCATCTGTCCGAGGCGATTCGGCTGGACCCGGAGAACGTCGGCGCGCGGTGCAGCCTGGGTGAACTGCTGATGCATCAGGGAAAGCTCGCGGAGGCGGCCGAGCATCTTTCGCTGGCGATGCGCGTTGATCCGAAGGACTCGACGGCGCGGTATTGTTTGGGTGAGGTGCTGGTTCGGCAGGGGAAGGACGACGAGGCGATCGAGCATCTGTCGTTGGCCGTGCAGATCGAGCCGGAGTACGCCTCGGCGCACCGTAGTCTCGGAACGGCGATGTGTCGGCAAGGGCAGTTTGACGAGGGGCTTCGACATCTCTCGGTAGCGGTGCGGCTGAAGCCGAACGACGTGGGGATTCTTCAGGACTTGGCATGGGCCTTGGCGACGGTGGGGCAGTTTCCCGAGGCGATCACGGTGGCCGAGCGGGCGTTGCGATTTGCCGAGGCGGCCGGGAAGGAAGATGTGGCAGCGGAAATCAGGGAGCGGATTGAGCGTTATGAGCAGGGGCAGCCATAAAAGTCTGGTGCGACAGTTCCGTCTGCTGTTGGACTGTAGTAGTACACTAATGCAGTAAGGCAGTCTGATATGAATAAGCGTCTGTTGCCCGGAATGCAGGTGACTACACGTGCGGGACGTTCACGCCAGGAGCTCTCGATTACCGCGGTGTTGGACGAGACTCGGGACGTGCCGCACGTACTTAGCGAAGTTGCCGGGGTGCTGCGTGAGAGCCGCGCCGGCGTTGTATCGCTCGATGCGTTCGGAATTAGGGCAATAGGTAAAGATTATAGATTAATGTTGTCAGATGCCTTCGGACGGGTTTCGTGGCCGGTGACCTGGATCGAGGCGGCATCTCACACATCGACAGGCGTCGGAGGCGTTCAGGCGTGGGCGGTGGGGGGGGTTCCAGTCGAGCCGTTAGAGCTGGACGGGCGGATCGTGGGGAGCGTGTTCGAGGATGACGGCGCGCGATACTGTCGCTTGGGCGGGCTTGGGCCGGCTGATTGTACGCAGCCGCGCGAGGAGCAGGCGCGTGAGGTTTTCGAGCGGATGGAAGCGGCCTTGCACCAGGCCGACATGGACTTCGGCGACGTGTTGCGCACGTGGTTTTTCATTGACGAGATTCTGTCCTGGTATGGGGATTTCAACCGGGTTCGGGATACGTTTTTTACGGAGCGGCGGGTTTCCGAGGGCGTGGTGCCGGCCAGCACTGGGGTGGGGGCGCGAAATGCCCTTGGAGCGGCGCTGCTGGGCGGCTTGCTGGCGGTGAGGGGCAGGAGCGAGAGTGTGCGTGTCGCGGCCGTCCCGTCGCCTCTGCAACCGTCGGCGATGGAATACGGCAGCTCGTTTAGCCGGGCCGTGGAGCTGGTGATGCCCGATTGCCGGCAGTTGTTCGTATCCGGGACGGCGAGTATCGCGGCGGATGGAGAGACGGCACACGTCGGCAACGTGGATGCACAGATCGCGTTGACGATGGATGTTGTCGAGGCGATCCTGGAGTCACGCGGTATGTGCTGGGCGGACGTCACGCGGGGGGTCGCTTATTTTAGGCGGGTGGAGGATGCATTGGTTTTTCACCGGGGGCAAAGCGGAGCTTTGCAGTCACCGGGTTCTGGCCGGGAGTTATCGTCGTTGCCCGTGTTGTTGACTCAGAGCGTGATCTGCCGGGATGAGTTGCTGTTTGAACTCGAGATTGACGCGGTGGTTGAGAGCTAACAGTCCGCCGCAAAAGTAGGCGGCGAGACTGTAGCGGGCGCCCCCCCGGAGCGCCGCGGGCGAGCGGGACACCCCCCCCCCCCCACGCCGCCCCCCCCCGGGGGGGGCCCGGGCGGGCGGGGCGGCGTCCCCCCCCCCCCCCCGCCCCGCGGGGGGGCCCCCCCGCTACAGTCTCGCCGCCTACTTTTGCGGCGGACTGTTAG
>JAUWNI010000174.1 GCA_030612705.1 Phycisphaerae bacterium
GTAGATAGCTGAACGCCTACCTATGGCCTACGTCGGCCGCGGGGGGCCGCCGCTACGCCCCCAACCTCAGGGCGTGACGTAGCCCTAACCTGAATCCGACTCAGGGACAGATTCCTCGGCGCTGCGTTTCTCGGAATGACAGTGGCGCTGCGTTATCTGAATCACGGGTCTTGTTAACGACGAAGATCGTTATGCCAGATTCATCGTCATCAGGAAAACCGCGTTGGCTTCGGTCTTTTCGAGCCGGTTGCGGAGCAATTCCACCGATTCGACCGGGTTCATGTCGCTCAATACCCGGCGGAGCATGTAAATCTTCTCCAATTCCTTCGGGTCGAGTAACAGTTCCTCCTTGCGAGTGCCGCTGGCGGAGATGTTGATCGCCGGCCAGATCCGCTTGTCGACCAGACGACGGTCGAGAGCTAACTCGGAGTTGCCGGTGCCCTTGAACTCCTCGAAGATCACCTCGTCCATCTTCGACCCGGTATCGACCAACGCCGTCCCGATGATCGTCAGGCTTCCGCCCTCCTCGATGTTCCGGGCCGCGCCGAAGAACCGTTTCGGCTTCTGCAACGCGTTCGCGTCCACGCCGCCGGTCAGAATCTTGCCCGAATGCGGCACTTCGGTGTTGTGCGCCCGCGCCAGACGCGTGATCGAATCCAGCAAAATCACGACGTCGTTGCCGAACTCGACCAGACGCCTGGCCTTCTCAATCACCATGTCGGCCACCTGCACGTGCCGGGAAGCCGGCTCGTCGAACGTCGAGCTGATTACCTCGGCCGTCGTTGACCGCTGCATCTCGGTCACTTCTTCCGGCCGCTCGTCGATCAGGAGAATGATTACCTTGGCGTCCGGGTGGTTGGTCGTGATCGCGTTCGCCATCTTCCGCAACAGGACCGTCTTGCCCGTCCGCGGCGGGGCCACGATCAGCATGCGCTGCCCCTTGCCGATCGGCGTCACCAGATCGACGATCCGCATGTTCAGCTCTTTCGGATCCGTCTCCAGGAAGAAACGCTCGTCCGGGTGCAGCGGCGTCAGGTCCTCGAAGTTCGTCTTCTCGGTCACCGCTTCCGGAGTTTCATAGTTGATCGCCTCGACCCGTAGCAACGCAAAATAACGCTCCGACTCCTTCGGCGGCCGAATCTGACCCGCCACGATGTGACCGTTCCGTAATCCAAATCGGCGAATCTGCGACGGGCTTACGTAAATGTCGTCCGGACACGGGAGATAGTTGTATTCCGGACTACGCAAAAAGCCGAATCCGTCCGGCAGAATCTCCAGCACCCCCTCGCCGTACAGCAGCCCGTTCTGGTTGATCCGCTGCTTGAGGATCAAGAAAATCAAGTCCTGCTTCGGCAGGCCCACGTAATCCTCGACGGATTCCTTCTTGGCGACATCGTGCAGCTCCGCCACCGTCATCTTCTGTAAGTAGGTGATGTGCAGCTCGCCGCGCTTAACCCGCTCGTACTTCTCGTGCGTCTCCTTGTCGATCGGGGACGCGAATTCCTCCTCCGGAGGCGGGGCTTTCTTCTTGCGACCGATGCGCTTGGCGGACTTTTCCTCCGTGGGTTCCTTCGCCTTGGGCTCCTCGGCAACCTCCGCGGTCTCATCCACCTCGGTTTCGACGAACTTGGATTCCTCCGAGGGTTTCGTTTCGTCTTCCTCCAGGATGACGCTTTCACCCTCTTCGGGAATGCTTTCGATTACGTCCTGCAACTTTTTCTTGCCGCGCGTGCGCGTCGTTGCCTTAGCCATGAGTGGAACTCCAGAAGCTAACTCGGAATGGTGTCGGCCTGATCGTTACCGTTATGGTTCCGCCGACGGGTTATTCGGGTTATTGGTCGGATGAGTACTCAGCTAGTACCTGTTCAAAAACGTTCTTTGCCCGCGAGCGCAGTTGCTCGATTGTCCCCTCGTTGCTGATTGTAAAACGTGACCGGGAACGTTTCTCCGCCAGCGGCGTCTGCCAGCGCTCCCGCCGTCGTAATTCCCGCAAATCCCAACCTCGCGTCTGTCGGAGGCGCCGCAACCGTTGCGACTCGCTGACCTCGACAAATACAACCGTATAACACAAGCGGTCGAGGTTGCTCTCAAGCAGGAGCGGGGAATCAAGGATGATAGCGCTGATCTTCGGGTCCCCAGTGCCGGACTTAATCATATCCTCTTGCAACGCCACAATCAAGGGATGTACCAGAGATTCCAGCCGCTGTTTTTCCTCGGTATTGCTGAAGATCACTTTCGCGATCCGACGCCGATCGGGAAACCCGTCTTCGGCGATGATCTCGTCGCCCCACCACTCTCGTAAAATGTGCGTAACTTCAGGCCGGCGCAAGACTTCGTGATTTAGCCGGTCAGAATCGATCAACAGCCCGCCGAGCCGCTCAAACTCACGCGCCAACACCGATTTCCCGGCCCCGATGCCCCCACATATACCAATAATCGGCTTGATTCGACCCATCAATGAAGCTCAAAGTCGACCAGTCCGGCGAATATCCCCCAAAGGAGCCGCGGACCTGGAGCCCGCGCGGCCTTGCCGGTCAAGTGAAAGCCAGCCGGGAATGTGGCACATCCGCTCCGCCTTGTCAATCCCGCAACTTCGGGTAAATTGTCAGTTCCGTTACTGGAAAAACAATGTAAAGGTAAGAACTGACGAAAGTGGTATAAGAGCCTATGAACCGACCCATACGCGTTCTGATCTCAAAAATCGGTCTCGACGGCCACGATCGCGGGGCCAAGCTCATCGTGCGCAATCTCCGCGACGCCGGCATGGAAGTTATATATACCGGCCTTTTCCAAACGCCTCCGGCAACCGTCTACTCCGCGCTCCAGGAGGATGTCGACATTCTGGGCGTCAGCTTGCTATCCGCCGCCCATATGTCCATCATGCCCGAGGTCGTCCGCCTCTGCCGAGATACCGGCATCCCCGACACGCCCGTGGTCGTGGGCGGCATCATCCCCGAGCAGGACCATCAGCCGCTCAAGGACGCCGGTATTGCCTGTGTTCACACCCCCGGCACCCCGATGAAAACCATCATCGAATCGTTCACCGAGCTGGCCCAACGTCGCCGACAACAGCGCGAAGCGGAAAAATCCACACCCGACCTCGGCACCGCGCCGGGTCTCGCCCGCGCCATCACGCTGCTCATGGAGGGCCACGATGATCTGTTGGGAGCGCATCCAAAGCCCGCCCAGCCGTCGATCTGCGTCGGCGTGACCGGTTCGCCGGGCGTGGGGAAAAGCACCTTCATCGGCCGACTCGCGCGCAAGCTCCGCGACCGCAATCTCCGCGTCGCCGTCATCGCCGTCGATCCGACCAGCCCGCTCACCGGGGGATCGCTCCTCGGCGACCGCCTCCGCATGATGCCGACCGAACCCGACGACGGAATGTTCGTCCGCAGCCTTTCCTCGGCGGGCGAGGCCGGCGGCCTGGGACCTAATACCGCCGAGATCGCCAAGCTCTTCGTTGCCGCCGGTTTCGAAATAATCCTCATCGAGACCGTCGGAGCCGGTCAAAACGACGTCGCCGTCCGAAACGTCGCCGAACAGGTCCTCCTCCTGCTAATGCCTGGTAGCGGCGACTCCATACAATTCACCAAGGCCGGAGTCTTCGAAATCGCCTCCGGGTTCATCGTCAACAAGGCCGACCTACCCGGGGCCGACATAACCATCAAAGACCTCCGCGAAACCCTCAACGATGACCGGCCGATCTGGTCAGTCAACTCCCTCCGCGGCGAGGGTCTCGAACCCCTCTGCGAATGGATCGAACAGAATCGACAGAATTGATAACCCGCGGCTCCCGCTCATCGCGTCTCGATCTCTTCCTGCTCCTCTGGATCCCCCACATCCTGCTGGTCTACCGATTCCGGTTCCTCGCCGACGATGCCTGTATCTCGTTCCGCTTCGCCAGGAACCTCGCGCTCGGTCATGGCCCGCGCTACAACCTCGGTACGCAAATCCCCGTCGAGGGATATAGCAATTTCCTCTGGGTAATCATCTGCGCGATCTTCGAGTTCTTCCGCCTCGACATCACCTTCTGGCCGACTTTGCTCTCCGCCGCCTGCGGAACCGTCCTGCTCTGGCTCGTGTTCGATCTGCTGCATCGACGGCTTCAACTCGGCCTGCCGGTAACCTGCCTCGCGATACTTTCGCTCGGCTGCTTCCCGCCCTTCGCGCTCTGGTCAACCGGCGGGTTGGCAACCATGCCCTTCGCCCTGCTGATCTTCATTACGTTTGAACGCCTGATTCTGCGGCGTGAGGCTCCCGCCGGCGTGACGGCCGGCATCGCCGGTCTGCTCCTGGCCCTGATGCGCGTCGAGGGCATCGCGTGGGTCGTCGTCATCCTGGTTCTTGCAATCATCTCGCGCCGACTCGCCGGACAACGTGCATTACGGTCGTTTGTCACCTTCGCGTTGATCGTCGCGATCGGCTACGGGCTCTACTTCGCCTGGCGTTACAGCTACTACCAGATGCTCCTGCCCAACACTACTTATGCCAAGTCCGTCCTCGACGTCCCCCGGCTGATGCGCGGGATTGACTACGTCGTCTCGTTCATCCTCACATTCATAACGCCGGTGCTCATAGTTCCGGGCAGCCTGTTGGCGCTGCGTAAACGCCGCCGCGCGATTGGACTGCCGATCGCCGCCATGGCCTGGGCCTTCCCCGTCTACGCGATTGTCGTAACGGGCGATTTTATGTCGATGGGCCGCTTTCTCGTCCCCGGCTTGGTATTCAACACCATCCTCTTTGCCTGGATGCTGGACGATCTTTGGGAAAAAAGTCGAGCCGCGCGCTGCGCCGGGGCAGTCGCCGCCGTCGCTTTCATCGCGATCGCCCTGCTGCCCGGCTGGAACCGGCAGCTAGTCCCGCGCGCCATGCTCGCGAAGTTCCACTTCCGTTTCGCCCGCGGCCCGGTCCAGACCGAATACGAACGCTGGCGCGAACACATCAACAACACGAAACGCTGGACCGCCCGCGGCAAGGCCCTGCGCGGCTACGTCGCCCAACGCCGACCGACCGGCGAGTACACTTCATACGTCGCCGGCGCCATCGGCGTCACCGGCTATTACTCCGACCTCTACATCTTCGACAAGCACGGACTGGTGACCCCCGAAGTCGGCCGCCGCAAACTCGGCCCCGACGAAGACCCCTGGCGTCCGGCCGGCCACGATAAATGGGTCCCGCGCGAATACTTCGTCAAGGACAACCCGACGATCCTCTTTGCCAGGGTCGTTCGCGACAGTGACCCGCAAGCCGTCGCGGACGCATTCGACGAATCGGCCCGGAAGCTGTGGAACCGCGTTGACCGCCTGATTCTCCGCGACAAGTACGCCCCCGACTTCGCCCGCGTCAGCCCGACCGCCGCCGCCGACACCCCGGAGTACATTCTCACCTGGACCCGCATCGACGAAGGCGTCCCACCCGCCGACACCTGGCGCCATTTCGCCCAACGCCTACAGTCTTTCCGCGCCAACGGCCACCTACCGCCACCCGAATAGCCGCGTAGGGCAGGCCGCCGATTTGGGCGGCTGGTTGGTAGGCGTGTGGCATACCGCGCGGAATGAGTGTCTCGTACACAAAAACGCGAGGCCTGCCTTTTTCACTCGCAAGTCGTGCCATACGCCGACAGCAGAGCCGCCAGGTCAGACAGATCCACGTCACTATCTTGGTCGACATCCCCGTCGGCATATGCGGCGCCCGTGGTAGTGCCGTAATTGGCCAGCAACGTGGCGAGATCGGTCAAGGTAATCTGGCCGTCGCCCGTCAGGTCTCCGTCGCACTGGTATTCGTATGCACCCATGTCCACGATGGGGACCGTGCCGTTTCCAGTGTCCGGCGTACCGATCCGATTAGTGAAACGCAGCCGACCGTCGAGATCGGTGGTCAACCACGGCGGCACGGCATCGTTATCAGCCGCGTCGATACACGGCGAGTTACCTGACAAACGGTAGTTGTTGTCCCCCCAGGTATTGGGGTCGTCGTCGGGGCCGTCGGGATCGACGAACAGCGGATCGAGATCGATGTTGCCGGCGCCCCAGGTCAACGTGGAGCCGGCGTCGACCTCCACTGCCGCTTGACCGGCCTCGACGTCACTGTATGAAACGGTGAGCGCCGAACCGTACAACCAGATCTCCGGCCCCCCTGTGCCGGCGTTGCCCCACAGAATACAGTTCGCGGCGATCAGGCTGGAACTTCTGCAATAAAGTCCACCGCCGCCACTATACCCAAGCCGTGTGTTGTCTGTAATCACGCAGTTGATGAGCGTTACACTACTGCCACTCCCACAGTACAGACCACCTGCGATCCAAATCACCATGTTTCCCAGCATCGTGCAGTTCTCGAAAGTCGGGCTGCTCCCAACGCATCCGACGGCGCCCCCCCAATCCGGCATGCCATTGTTCGCAATCATACAGTTCCTGATGACCGGGCTACCCCCGGAACAGTAGATGCCGCCGCCGCTATACGCGGCCGCGTTCGCTGAAATTACGCAGTTGTCAATCGTCGTCTCGCCATAACAGTAGATACCGCCACCGTACTCCCAGCCAGCATTGTTTGTGATGACACAGTTGATGATTACTGCCTCTCCGTAACAATAGAGACCACCGGCCGTGTAGTAACCCATGTTGTCCGAGAAGATACAGTCGGCGATAATCACGTTGTCACTACATATAGCGCCGCCACCGCCGCCACCGGCAGTGTTCTCCGAGAATGTGCAGCCGACAATGGTCGTGGTGCCCCGGCAGTAAATGCCTCCTCCAAACGAGATCGCTTCGTTGCCGGCGATAATGCAGTTGATGATCGTGGGGCTGGCACCACCGTAGCAGTAGATACCTCCACCGCAATCGGCGTAACCGTTCATAATCGTGAGTCCGTTCAGGACCGTGCTACTCGTCTCGTTGTTACAAAAGTAGAATCCCCAATACCAGTCGTCCGGCCCGGCCTCGCAGTCGATGATGCAATTCTCGGGCCCGTTTTCCGATCGGACGGTGATGGCCTTGCCGCCGTAGTCGAGGTCCCGGTTCCCATAGCCCGTGTACGTGCCGTCGGCGACCACGACTTCGTCGCCGTCCACGGCGGCGTCGATGCCCTCCTGGATCGCATCGAACGGGTGTTCTTGCGAACCGTTCTCATTAGGATCGCTAACGCTCGGGTCCCCCGGTCCCGGGTCGCCCGGCGCGTCGTCGTCCACGTACCAAGTCGTCTGCCCGGCCGCTACGGCCGTGAAAACCAGCGTGGCGCCGATCAGCGCGACAAATGTCGGGATGCCAATTCGTTTGAAGCCGATTCGATCGAACATGATAACCGCCTCCTATGTCTTAGAGACATGCCGTGCCCCACGATTGGGTGAAAAAGGCTCGGGCACCTAGTACTCCGTCAGTGTTGCTTTCAGGGGTTCAACCTGAGGAGCCGCGGACTTCAGTCCGCCCGGCGCCGCGCGGAGTAAAATTCACCCTTTCCGAAGGACCGGGCGGACTGAAGTCC
>JAUWNI010000010.1 GCA_030612705.1 Phycisphaerae bacterium
GGTGGGATGCGTGGTTGTCGCGGTCGGCGTAAGCACGATCGTTCCCGAGACGGTCTCGGTCGGCGCGTCGGGAAGCTGCACGTCGGGCAGATACGCGAACGGCCGCGTCAACGGATCGCCGTAGAGCAATCCCTGAAACGGAACGAACCCCACGCTGCGGAATATCGACTCGCCCAGCGACAGCCCCTGGTAGTAATAGATATGAGCGCGGGCGTGCGGAAACTTGCCGGCGTAATTGCACGGCTCCTCGACGGCCCCCCACGTTCCGCCGGCACCATTCGCAATCCACCGCGACATTTTCACCTGCGAAGACGTATCAAACCTCCCCGCGTAGCTGGTCAGGTGATCGCAGATCGCACCCGGCAGAATCGTCATGTCGGTGCCGTCGATGTCAGGCGAGGCCCAGCCGGTCATGATCCCCAGACAATCGTGTCGACCCGTGGGCAGGACGGCGAACAGATGTTCGGCGTTGCCGCCCAACTCGGTAATCACTTCGACGGCGGTGGGGTAATAGCCGTCGCGCGGCCCACTCCGCAGCACGTCCGTCGTTTCCATGTAATAAAAAGTTCCCGCCGGATGCGTGGCGTCGACGGCCACGCCGCGGTCGATCATCGTGATGATTTCATCGATCGTGTTGCCGCGCTCGCCCGTGTAGCCCAGGTACGCTCCGAGGAAGTAGTAATGCCCGGTTTCATTTTGGCTGGGGTAGCCGAACCGCCAGCGAATCTCGCTGTCGAACGCAAGCGGAACGTTGTCGCCACTCTTGTAGCGGTTGGCCCGCGTCGAGGGCATCTCCCCCGCGAGGATCTTGTCCTTGATCAGTGCCATGGTGTATGCGGAAGAAATCGAGAAGCGCGTCACCGGAGCGCACGTATCGCTGATCAACCCCGGTGCGTAGACATAGAACGATGACGCCGGCGGCAGGATGATGTAGTCGGAATGATCGCGGATGTTCAGGTTCGCGATCGTGCCGAGCAAGGCGTCGATATTGTCCTCGGCAAACGTGTTATAGTTCGGCGCCGTCGGGTCCATGTACAGCGCGTTGATGCTCGGAATGTCACGGACGTGCATGTAGTAATTGCCGATGTACATCGCGTCCGCGCGCGTCGGGTCGATCACCATCAGTGCCTGTTCCGGCGTCCCGCCGGCCCACGCCGCGGGTGCCCCGATCAAGATCACCAGGCAAATCCAAACGTGCCGTCTTGCCCAATCATGTAGCTGTGTCATGCTTCTTAGCCTCCTTTGTGCGAGCACGCTCTTTGCGCGTCCCGCTCTCAATTGATAATAGGTTCTACAGCCTTGTATTTCATGATCCCGCATCGAATGACCGTAATCAATACGAAATACGGTTGCGAACCGCCGATAACAGCCAGAATATCCATGGTAACCGAATTAATATGGGAGGGTACACGATGCCACGATGTCACCCGATGCCACGGGCGGCTATCGAATCAGAGCCCCAAGCGCGAGCGTGGGGTTTATCGTCGCCGAGGCGCGGGCCCAGTAGCGTCCGCCCCCCGCGGCGGACGTCGGGTGGCGAAGGATTTCCACATTCCACGTCCGCCACGGGGGGCGGACGCTACAGTCCGTGGCCGGTGCCGACTTGTACGGCAAGCTGCTAGGACGCTATGAGCAAATTGTCCCGTACACACTTAGCAGTTCGGCGAGGTCGGCCAAGTCCACGTCACCGTCGCCGTCGAGGTCGCCGTCGTAGTAGCTCATGCCGGAGCATTCGCCGTAGCTCTCGAGCAGTTGGGCGAGATCAGCGACATCCACGTCGTTATCACCGTCGAGGTCGCCGAAACAGATCTGCAATTCGTAGGCACCCATGTCGACGACGTATCGATAATAGGGCGGATCGGGGCGGCCGGTATTCTCGGTAAACGGGTCCTCGACAAAACGTGGGCAGCCGTCGAGATCGAGCGGCGTCCGTTCGGCAGTGTCGCCGTCGTTATCAAGGTCGACCACGTCGGGCGGGACGGCGGTGTTGTCGCCGGCATCGATGCAG
Organism: Phycisphaerae bacterium; assembly: GCA_030612705.1. Lineage (GTDB taxonomy): Bacteria > Planctomycetota > Phycisphaerae > UBA1845 > Fen-1342 > JALSRY01. The sequence continues at coordinate 2,009 of JAUWNI010000010.1, forward strand.
GGCGAGCCATTAGTCAGTCGGAGGTCACCGTAATCGTCGTCGGCCGTGCCCCACTCCTGATCGGGTCCCGGGTCCGGATTGCGTACGAAAGCCGGGTCGGCGTCGATGTTTCCCTCGCCATCGCAGCCGCCCTGCACGCAACTGTAGGTTACCGTCGCAACCCCCGAGATTTCAACCGGCGTATTGCCCCAGAGGATACAGTTGCTCACCACCAGACTGCCGGCAATATTGCGCAGCGTGCCGCCGTCGTCAGCGGAGTTACCGCTGAACGCGCAGTTAATCAGTGTAGGGGTGCCGGCGGAGTAGTTGTATATTGCGCTGCCGTCCCCCCCCGTCACATTCCCGCTGAAGATGCAGTTAATCACCGTCGGGTCACAATCATTGCACATCGCGCCACCGCGCTGCGCCGCCGTATTCCCGTTGAAAATGCAGTTGATCACCGTTGGATTGCTATAACTGCTGGCGTGGTTGTACATCGCGCCGGACACGGTGGCCGAGTTCTGCGTAAAGACGCAGTTGATCACCACGGGGCTGCCTTGGTTATACATCGCACCGGCGGAATCGGCCGAGTTCGAACTGAACGTGCAGTTGGTAATCAGCGGGTTGCTGTCGTCGTCGTTGTACATCCCGCCGCCGCCGAAGTCGGCCGAGTTTTCACTGAACGTACAGTTCGTGATCACCGGGCTGCTACCGTCGTGGTTGGACATCCCTCCGCCGATACGGGCGGAGTTACCGCTGAACGCGCAGTCCGTGACCGTTGGATTGCTGTCGTGCCCATTGTACATACCACCCCCCCAATCATCATCGGACGAGTTTCCACTGAAGGTGCAGTTGAGAATCGTCGGGTTACTGCCGTCTGAGTTCCACATCCCGCACCCGTCGTTGTCGGCGAACGTGCAGTTGGTCACCGTGGGGTGGCACAGTTCGAAGTTATCCATCGTTCCGCCGCTCCAGGATTCAAAGGAGTTCGTGTGGAATATGCAATCCGTGACCGTCGGACTGCTACAGTCTATGTTGGACATAGCGCTGCCGGACAACGTGGCCGTGTTTGCATAAAAAGTGCAGTTGATCACGGTTGGGTGGCTTTGCTGATAGTTGCACATCGCTCCACCGGAACTGGAGGCCGAGTTATCGTGGAAGACGCAGTTCGTGACCGTGGGGCCGCCGTCGCTCCAATAATTGTGCATCGCCGCGCCGCAGCGACCCGAGTTTCCACGGAATGTGCAGTTGGTTAGCGTAGGACTACCGGCCTCGTTGTACATCCCACCGCCTCTATAGTGTGGGGCATTACCGCTGTTGGCGTTTCCGGCCGTGACGGTGAGGCCGTCGAGGACGGCCGTTTCGTCCGTGCCGCTGCCGGTGACGACGTGGAAACAGTTATCAGACATATCGCCCGCTGTGCCGATGTCACCGCTGAGGATGGTCTCGTGGAGTACGATGTCACGTTCGTCGGGATTATCCGCTCCGCAGCCGGCATAGCCGCCCTCGATCGTCGTGTCGTTGAGCAATTGAAGCGTGGCCCTGCGCGGGTGCGAAAGGCCCGACGGATCCGGCCGGTATGTGCCGTCGGCGACGCGGATGATCGTGTCGGGTTCGACGGCGGACAAAGCCTCGTGAAGCGTCAGATAGGCGTGACACCAACTCGAGCCGTTGTGCGGCTCTTCGGTTGCGTTCTCATCGACGTACAAAACATCCTGGGCTCGTGCTGAAGCGGCCAGTACGAGCGCAAGAATCGACCCTGTCGCGATAATTCGTGAGATCATCGGCGTCTCCCTTCGTTGTCGTTCACCTATGGAAACTCCAGTCCGCATAGCCTGTCGCGTCGTGTGTTGAAGCTACATCTTATCGTAGGCAGGGCGCCGCCTGAAAACAAACACGCCTTGTTTGATTTCGTGAGATTCCCTTCGGTTCGGAATGCAGCACATCAAAAGATGTCGCTGGTGCGTCGCATGGTCATCGCGGGCGCGCTCGATCCGGATACGGTACGGCCCGCGTCTCGCCGGCGTGCGCCGGCATTCTCCGGAGTTCCTCAGCTAACTCGCGACTCAGGACGCTATGAGCAAATTGTCCCGTACAAACCCAGCAGTTCAGCGAGGTCGGCGAGGTCGACGTCGCCATCTTCGTCCAGGTCGCCGTCGTCGTAGGTTGCGCCGACCGTGGTGCCATAGTTGCTGAGCAGCAGGGCGAGGTCGGACAGGCCGATCTCTCCGTCGGTGTCGAGATCGCCCGGGCAGGTGATGATGGAGAAGTCGGTGATCCAGGTGGCCCAGCCGGAGGAGTCGGCATACTCGCCGATGACCCAGAAGTGGGCGTCGTTGCGCGGGGCCACGGTGATGTCGAAGTAGTCGCCCCAGCGTCCGTCAGCGCCGCTCGGGCCGATGATGACCGGGATCAGCGCGCCCATCGTGCCGTCCGGGTCGGAGGCGATGCGCCCGGTGATCTGGACCGCGGGGGTGGTGTCGGCACTGCACGAGGCGAGGACGACGCCCACGTTGCCGTACTTGTTGGAATAGATCGCGGGGAAGAAGGTGTGCACGCCGGTGCCGCCGCCGATATTGCCGGACTGGATCCAGGAGACGTTGCCGCCGCTCGGCCAGTTGTTTGTTTGGAGGTGGTACCAGCGGGCGAAGTTCTTACCGCCGGCCTGGATGGTATGGGTTGCGTAGAGGTTTCCATCGCGCCATTGGACGTTGAAGATACGTGAGTCGACCACGTTGAGTACGCCGCCGATGTTGGGTGCCCCGCTATAGGTATATTCGAAGTGCGGGACGGTAACGCTGGTGCCGATCAGCGTGGGGTTGGTCAGCGGATCGAGAATCGCGTGGATGCGCAGCGACGAGGTATTGTTGACGGAGACGAAGAAAGGCGCCTGGGGCGTGCCGAAGTGGTGCGCGACCTGGACGGAGGCGGCTCCGCCGTCGCGCAGGTCGGCGTAAGAGGCATCGTCGCCAACCAGCAACGGGGCCTTGTCGAAGACGCGAAAGAGCACGCCGCCCCAACCGCCCTGGTTGAGCCCGAAGAGGTTTCCGGTGACGTAGATGGCATCCTGGTCATAGCCGACGCCGGGGTAGTCGAGCCAGTAGGTCGTGTCGCCGATGGCGATGACACAGTCGGTGCGGTACTTATACCAGAGGCCGTGGGGGTTGCTGTCGTCGGAGACGGCGATGTCGATCCAGGCGGTTTGGCTGTCGCCGTAGACCTCGGGTGCGATGACAACGAAACGCTGGGCGTGATGGTCGTAGAAACACTTGGGGTCGAACGTGAAGCCGCCGGCGCCGACGGGTTCGAAGAAGCCGGGGTTGCCGTGGTGGTTCAGCAGGGTTGAGAACTCGAGCGTCCCGTCCTTGGAGTAAAACCCGATCGTCATGTTGACGGTCATGACGATGTGCTCGGGACCGACGGCGAGGGTCGGGTCGGGCGGGACCCAGCCGCCCGATTGGCCGAGATCGATGCCGGGGAACGCCGCTCCCGGTATGGTCCGCGCGGCTTCGCTCAGTTCACCGACGGGCAGATCGTTCGGTGTGCCTTTGGGTTTGGGGCCGTGACGCTGATGCGGAGGCAGGACCTCTTTCATCATGCGGGTCCGTCCGTCCCAATCGAGACCGGCTTGAATTTGCGGCTCGAACGTAGTGGTATCGATGATCTCGACCTCGGCGGTGCCGTGAGAAACGGCGCCTACGTCGGTGAGGTCGCTTATCGACTGGGAACTTGCCAAGTCCCGGCCGGTCTCTGAACTACCTTCGAAAGCGGACTGCGGCGCCATCGCCGTGGGAGTGGGCGCTTCGCGAGCGGTGACCGGATCATCCTTGATGGCGTCCGCCGAGCGTGTCGTGCAGCCTACTAGTCCGGTTATACCGAGGATGAGGCCAATACAAAGCGCTGACGATGTTAATCGGACGACGAAAGTTCGATTGTCATGAAGATTACGCATTTTCCAGGCCTTTCCGCATTCCGCCAAATTCTCGAACCAAGTTACTGATCCTTGGACAGTCAATACAGTATAGCACATACCAAATGGCGGATTCGAGCTTCTTTTGGCAATGAACCAGGATGTGATAAAGACAGATCCCTCACTGCACCCGGAACCAGAGACGCCCACGGGCAGTGTTGAAATCGACGCTAATGCAATGTCACGCCTCAATTGATGGGTGCCATGCCCAAGCCGAAGGCGCGGGCATGTTTCTCGATACGGGACCAGCATGGCCGTGCTTCGCTTGGCCATGGCACCCAACCCGCTCGTACCCGTCAATTCAACTGTGACAAAGCACTAGAGTCCTGTCGTCGCCGTGCTTATCATGACATGCGTTATGCGCATCCGATGGAAACTGCTGATCCTCTTGCTCGTCATCTCGCTGGTGCCCTTGGGGACCGCTCTCTGGTTCGGACAGGGGGCCGCACGCAGGCTCGGCGAGGACCTGGCGGCGGGTACGCGTCAGCGGCTCACCGATGACGCCAAACGCTACCTGCTGCAAACCGTACGCGATCATGGCAAATTGCTGCGGCGCGGCGCCGAGACACTCGCGCACAATGTGCGCATCCAGGCCCGAGATGTCGAGCGCTGTCTCGCCAGCGAAGCACCGGGCACGCCGGTGATGCATTTCGCTTCCGAGTTCGAAGCCGGCGGCGTGCTGGCCAACCTGGTCGTTTCGGAACAGCACCTGCGAACAGCCGACGACGGTAAAGCGATCCCGATGCGCGTCAGCTACGAGCATCAGAACTTCCTGCTGGCTCCCGGCGTCGAGCAGGAAGATGTCGCCGACGATCTGGCTCGTCTCTCGGCGATGGTGCCCACATATCAATTGGTCCATCAATCGCAGTCGGAGTTTATCCACTGGCAATACACCGCCCTGGAAAACGGCGTGCACAGCGCCTTCCCCGGACACGGTTATTATCCCGAGGGCTTCGATCCCCGCCGACGCTTGTGGTATCTCAATGCTCGTCAGAGCGGCGATTTGACCTGGAATGCTCCCATCGTCGATGCCTCGACGCGTCAGATCATGCTGACCCGTTCGATGCCCGTTTATTACCCGGATGGAAGCTTCGTCGGCGTGACCGCCATCGACGTCCGCATGACCGACCTGGTAAAAGTAGTCGAACTGCCCGACGAGTGGGCCCGCGTAGCGAAAACCCTGCTCGTCACGCCGGTCGAAGAGCAAATCAGCGGCAGTCACGTGATGTACATCATCGCTCAGCAGGGTTTCGAGAGCGACAATCGCTGGGATGTCCCCATCAAGCCGCCGGCACTGACATCGACTGATGAACGGCAACTCGAAGAGATGTTCAATGACTTGATGAACGAACGGGCGGCTTTTCGCAATATGCCGTTCGACGGACGCGACTCGCTCTGGGCTTACGGACCGATGTCCGGCACCGGAGCGTCGCTCGTGGCCATCATCCCCAGCGAGCACGTGCTCGCGCCGGCCCTGGCGGCCGAGGCCAAGGTCCTCGCGCGCGTTCGCCATCATCGCAATGTGATGTTCGCGCTTTTGGCCGGCGTTCTCGTCGTCGTCGTGATCCTCTCGCTATTGTGTTCGCGGCACGTTGCCCGGCCGATTCGGGAGTTGGCCGCCGCCGTCCAACGCATCGCGGACGGCGACCTCGATACTCCAACGCGCGTTACTACCCGCGACGAGTTGGGCAAGTTGGGTTCGAGCGTCAACGCCATGCTGCCCCAATTGCGCGACCGTATCAAGCTCAAGCACTCGCTCTCGCTCGCCATGGAGGTCCAGCAACACCTGCTCCCGCAAGACACTCCACAAGTCGAGGGCCTCGATATTGCCGGCAAGAGTATCTACTGCGACGAGACCGGCGGCGACTATTACGATTTCATCGACCTGTCCAGCATCAATCCGCACACGCTCGGCGTCGCGGTCGGCGACGTCACCGGCCACGGCATCGCCGCCGCTCTGCTGATGGCCACCTCGCGATCCCTGTTCCGCAGCCGAGCGGACGAGCCCGGCGACCTGGGCGAAGTCCTCAACCACATGAATCGACACCTCGCCGTCGACGTGCCCGTCGGCAAGTTCATGACACTAGCCTTCCTGCTCGTCGATGGCACACGGAAAGTCGTCCGCTGGACCAGCGCCGGGCACGACCCCGCCATCGTCTATACCCCAACGTCCGATTCGTTCAGCGAACTCACCGGCGGCGGTATCCCCCTGGGAATCGAGCCGACCTGGCAATTCAAGGAGTTCGGCCCGCGGAACCTTGAATCGGGTCAGGTCATCGTCATCGGTACCGACGGCATCTGGGAAGCCCGCGACCCGGAAAACCAAGTGTTCGGCAAGCAGCGCCTACGCGACACCATTCGCACCAATGCCCAAGGCTCCGCCCGCGACATCAGCGAAGCCATCACCAACGACGTCGCCAAATTCCGCGGCAACCACTCGCAGGACGACGACATCACATTGGTCGTGATCAAGGTCACGTAGCGCGGCCTTTGCCCGCAACCAAAGGGGCATTGACGATTGGGGGTTGACGATTGACGATTGGGGATTAGTGCCGGGCTGCGTCGTTGAGAGCACCCACTTTTATCTGGTTGTAGCGTTCGCTTGCGCTCGGGGCTCTGATTTGGCTGCTCGTGCCGAGAATGTTGCGAAGATGGCCACAACGCCCCAGAGGATGACAACTGACAGCAACTGCGCCCCCGCCGCCCGCGCCGCCGGCCATGTCAGCAGCAGCGCGCATGCCAGCCAAACCAGCATCGCAATCAAGCTCGTCCGGCACGGCCGCTTCGTTTCGCGATCCACTCGTTCGCCCCGGTCCGTCACCAGCGCCAGCGGCCAATACGCCAGCGGCAGGTAGTGCGTCCACAGCAGCGGCGACGCGATCAACATCAGGCAACACCACACGCCGAACTGGGCTCGTAGCGCAAAGCCCGCCGTCTCGTCGGCGGGAGGCCACGGCTTCGCCCCGCGCAGACTCACCCCCACACTGACGCCGACAAATACCATCATCAACGCGACGTATATCCACCAGATTGCATCAAGCGGCAGATTAGCGAAGTTCACATATAGCTTCCGGCTCGCGTCGTCGCTCGGGTCGCCGTTGACGGGTGAGAGCAGCCGCCGCAGCACGATCGGTAGTGCGTTGTTGGAATACTTCGCTTTTCGCGGCTTCTCGGCGAGGATGGTCGTCTTGGCGGCATGGTCACCAAACGCGCGTTTTTCAAAGGCGCGGTGCTGTGCAATTGTCTCCTTGAATCCGATCCCCGCCAACGTCAGCCCGAAACCGAGCACGACAAATACGACCATCGCAGTGCCGGCGACTCGCCAGCGGCGTTTGAGCAGAAAAAAAACGATCAGCACGGCCGGCAACAGCTTGATCAGTGTGGCCAGTCCCAAAGCAGCCCCCGCCGTCCATTCATGTCCACGTTCGACTAGAAACCACGTGGTCACCACCAGAAACAGCAGGAGCAAACCAACCTGCCCCAGAACGCCGCACGAATGCACGTATGCCGCCGCCAGCACGATTGCCGCCAGCGTGGCCTTGCGTGGCCGCGGTCCCAGCCCGCCGTTCAGCAGTGATTCGACGAGTGTCACCGTCAGTGCAAACAACCCGAACGATAGCAGCGTAAACGCCACTATCGCCACGCGCAGCGGCAGAAAGCTCCACGGCGTCATAAAGACCGTGAAGAACGGTAAATAATTGTGCACCCCCAACTCGCTGCTGATTTGGCCGGTCTGACGAAAGTGCCGGGCCGTCTCCCAGAAATCGCGGAAGTCACTCGTGCTCTCGGCCCGTAAAACCACAACTACGCAAATGATGGCGGTGTAGACAACACCCGCAACGATCAACGGCACCCAACCGCGGTAGTCAGCTCGATCGTCGGGGGCCGGCGCAATCATTCCTATTTCTTCTCGTGGCCAAACAGAGCGCAGGCGTACAGCCGCCGGAGGTGACGCAAGTAACGCAGTTGCTCGGCGAGGTTGAGCTTGGTTTGTCCCGCCGAGCGGTCGGCAAACGTGATCGGGACTTCGACGACATGCTTCCACCCGTGCCGCACGATCAGCTCGAGCGCGATCTTGTAACCCACCGGGTCGAGCCGATCGAGCTGCAACTCACGACGGCGAACGCAAAAGAACCCCGCCATCATGTCCTTTGCGCTCGTCAGCGGCCGGGCCATCATCCGGGCCACCCAACTATTCAAACGCCGATGCAGCGGCCAGTGCAGATCGACCTTCCCACCGGGGACAAATCGACTGCCGATTACCATCTCGACTTGCGGATCGCGCATCGCCTCCAGCAGTTTTGGGATCGCCTCCGGCGGGTGTGAAAGGTCCGCGTCCATCGCGACACACAACTCGCCCCGCGCTTCGCGCAGGCCGCGGATCACCGCGGTTGCCAGACCGCGTTCATCATGCCGTATAAGACACCGGACGGGATATTTCTCGGACAGCTCTTCCGCGACGGCCGCCGTCCCGTCCGGCGAGTTGTCGTCCACGATCAGCAGTTCGGCGGTATCGGGTTCGAGCGTGGCGAAGATGCGCTCCGTCAGCGGCGCGAGGTTGTCCCGCTCATTGTACGTCGGCACGACGATGCTGATTGGAAGATCAGGTGTTGCCATCGAGCAAAATGAGCCGTAGCGGCCGACACTGTCAAAGGGTTAATCCGTAAACTCGAAGCGAACAATCGAGTAGATCGCGTTGAGCCCGTCGCGCCAGCCGATTTTCTTTCCTTCCGCGTACGAGCGGCCCTCGTAACTGATGCCGACCTCGTAGATCCGCCAATTTCCCTTGGCAATCTTCGCGGTCACCTCCGGCTCAACGCCGAACCGGTTGCTCTTGATCTCGATGCCCTTGATGACCTCGGCCTTGAAGACTTTGTAACAGGTTTCCATGTCGGTCAGGTTCAGGTTGGTGAAGAAGTTGCTCAGCAGCGTGAGGAACTTGTTCGCGTGCGTGTGCCAGAAGCTCAGCACGCGGTTCTCGTTGCCGCGGAGATACCGCGAGCCGTAGACCACGTCCGCCCGCCCGTCGAGAATCGGCTTGAGCAGCTTCGGGTAGTCATTGGGGTCGTATTCGAGGTCGGCGTCCTGGACGATGACGATGTCGCCCCGGACTTCACGATAGCCGGTCCGCAACGCCGCCCCCTTACCCTGGTTCACCCGGTGCTGGATCACGCGGATGGTTGCGTTGGTGAACTCCTGTTCGAGTTGGGGATACAACTCGCGTGTTCCGTCGGTTGAACAGTCGTCCACCAGCACCAGCTCGCGGTCAATCTCAAGCGGGACGTTCAGTACCCGTCGAATGATCTCGAAAAGCGTGTCCCGTTCGTTATAAACCGGGATTACGACGGATAGCAGCATTGCGATACAATTCCTCGGTCAACCCCGATTGAAACGCGGATGTCCCGCACCGCTCGTGTCGCACGGGGGTTCACGCGGTTGCCAGCAATAGCGGGTACTGCCCCGCGTTCGGCGACCGTACCGCCTCGCGAATCTGCGACCGCAACGTGCGGATCGGCAGACGCCACAGACGCCGCGCCAACGGTGAGACGCCGTTCAACTCGTCGCGCGGCTCGGCCAGTGCGTCGAGCAGACGCCGTTCCTTGTAATGGCGATCGAATTCGGGTCGCCGAAACTCCTCCCAGGTATCCAGCAGTACCGGCAGCAACTCGGTTGCCGGCCGATTCACCCAGTTCAATCCCGAGAAGACCAGCAGGGCGGCGGATTCCAGCGCCGGCTCGGCGTGATGGGCAATCATCATGTGCCGCACGGCCCGCGCACCGTGCCCACGGTCAAAACACTGGCACGCCAACAGGTAATGACTCAGCGAGCAGCGTGGCTCGTTTTTCAGGCGCTGCCGTAGCCACTCGGCAAACTCTGCCGCCGAGCGCTCCCCGCGAGCCGTCACAATCGTATTGAGCGTACGGATATCCATCATCCGACAGACCACGCCGTCCTGGCCAAACCCAGCATGTGCACGCTAATTCCGTCGGCGTGAATCGTCAACCGTCGTCCGAGGTGTCGATTTCGACGACAAGCGCTCACCAAACAGCGGGGAGGGCAAGGCTCTGCCTTGCGTTCACCAAACGAGCAAAACTGGAGCTTTGCACTCCCCGGCATCCGGTGATAGTAGCCGGCCGGGTGCCACGGGCAAGCTCAGCTTGCCCGTGCTCTCCCGGACAACACACGGGCAACCAAAGGTTGTCCCCCGGCATCCGGCGATAGTAGCTTCATCTACTTCGCGTCATCCGGAGTAATCTCGGTCGGCTTCGGCGGCTCGGCCAGCCGCTCAGACCACGCACACAGCTTGGCCGTCGGCTTCTGGTAGGCCGAGAGAAGCAATGGTCGCAATGCCTCCGGGTGCGTTTGGCCCGCCGTCAGCAGGAAGTCGGTCACTTGACGGACGGTTTCCGGCTTGGCTTTCGGCGACTGGATCACCAGCATTCCCGGCACGGGTATCGTCCGCGCGATCATCCGCAGCCTGTCGCGGGCCGGTTCGCCCTCGACATCCGAGCTCTGTTCGAACTCATCGAATGCGACCTCGTCGATAAAGCCGGCGTCGAAATCGCCGTTCTGCACCGCCAGCGCAATCTCGCGCATGTTCGAGAAATGCTTCAGCGAGCCCGGCATCGGCAGCAGCGAAAGCGACAGATCCTTTTTCTGAATACCATGCTCACCCAGCAGAACCAATCCGGCGTGATGCGTGCGGGCGTCGTTCCGCGGCCCGAACGCCACCTTCTTGCCCCGCAACTTCGATACGTCGTCGATCTCGGAGTCGGCGGCTACAACCAGAACAGCGCTATGAGCCACTTGCCCCGACTCATCCACGCCCGCTGCCAGAATCTCGAAACGCTCCCGATCGTTCAATTCGGCGTAACATGCCGGCGTGACGATCGCAAAGTCGTGGAAGCCCAGCTTCAGATTGGGTTCGAGCTGAATCGGAAAACACAGGTCGAAACGAACGGGACGATCGATGGTCTCGCCCATCGCCATGCGCAGCTTTTCGTGCGGCGTAAACGGGTCGAGCACGCCCGGCTGAGCCACCAGCGCGACCACGACAGGCTTTTTGCTCAGCCCGAAGAGACTCAGAAAGCTGGCCCCCCCGGCGCCGCGATGGCACCCTGCTTGAGCAAAGAGCAATCCGACAATCAACGGCGCTGTTGCACACAACAGTCTGGGGCGCATCGTAATCCTCCTTGAAGTTTGCCCATTATGTCCGAGCAGCGATCTACTTGCCATCGCCGCGGGCCGAAAACCCGGCCGGCCGATCCGTCGGCCACCAAATACCTTATCGGTCATCAAGGTCATCGTGACATTGCTAATCGATCAACTCCTCACGGTCGAAGACCGGACCGTCCGAGCAGGTCAGTGCCCAGCGCCGGCCCTCGGCTTTTGATTCATCACGCACCCGCACGACGCATGACAGGCAAGTGCCCAGACCACAGCCCATCTTTCGCTCGATGCACAATTGACAGCTCAGCCCAAGCTCGCGTGTCATTTGCGATACCGCTTTGAGCATCCCCTCCGGTCCGCAGGCGAATACAACACCGTCGACTCGCGATTGGTTTCCTCGATCCGCGTGCCATTTCCGCAGCGCGTCCGTCACGACGCCGCGCATCCCCAGCGACCCGTCGTCCGTCGTAATCACCGCCGGAAACCGCGCGGAGCCGGCTAATTCCGCACACGGCAGTGGTTTGCCGTCCGTCGCCGGCTCACTCAGCAGTCGTATCGGCAACAGATCACGCGTCGTCGCGCCGAAGATCGCCGTTGCGTCTCGCCGTTTCAACTCATCCAATCGCCGAGCGAGATAAACCAGAGGGGGAATGCCCACACCCCCGCCGACGAGCACCAGCGGCAGGTCGTCAGACGGAATTCTGAACCCGTGTCCGAGCGGCCCGGTAGCATTGAGCGCCTCTCCCGGCGTAAGCCGTTCGAGCCACGCCGTCCCCGGCCCCACGGTTCGTGAAATGATTACAATGTGCGTCAGGCCGTTCGCGTCACGCCATTGATCTCCGATGCTGAATGGCCGACGGAGAAAAGCCGACCGCCCGTCCCAGTTATTGCCGCTCGCAAGTGACGGGAATCCGCCCGCGGGCCATTCCACCACGCGTGGCGATGGTTCGCTCGCATCACAGCACTGTAATTGCACGAATTGTCCGGGCTCGGAGTTGGGAAAATCCGCCGTAGTGAACTCGATCGCGCGATGCTCGCGGCAAATCGCCGTGTTGGCCGCCACGCGGGCTACGCGGCCGCAGACGCGCGTCGGTTTCGATTCGGCAGTCGTCACTCTGGTTCATCCAATCCCGAAGCAGGCACGAACTAATGTTATTGTACGCATGGACGAGTGGCAGGAAACGGTCCGCGCGATCCGTTTTTCGCCGCGCGAAGCATCGATTCCCCTGTCGATTGGGGGAAGTGCCGCCGAGAAAAAATTAAACTTCCGGGACCTGACCTGACGGTCGGCCCCGGAAGTGCGCCACGGCTGAAACAGCCGCAAATTCTTAGCGGTACTTGATGCCCGCACTATACCGTATCGCCTGGAGGGTGTCCACCGTGCCAAACCAAATTGCCCTGGCGGCGAAGGAATGCCATAACTCCATACCCGACAAGGAGTTGCGATCGTCTATTTCCGCGATTATAATTATTCCCCCAGCCCTGTTTCAACCCTGCGCGCGGGCCGGAAATCCCACTCCCCCGTGTAGCACAGCCGCCCCGGCTGTGACGAATTCGGCCGGTACGGAGACAGGCCGCTGCATTGTGATGACCCTGGCAATGCCCGGCCGCTACACGCTTATGTGGCGACCACGACTTATGGCGTTTCGCCTTTCCATTGCGCGAGCTGTTTTCGAATGTTCTCCTCTTCGGCCAATTCCAACACCTGCGCGATGTCGAGCGCTTCGGACAGCTTCTTGATCGCGGCATCGCGTTCGCCCAGTTCCATTCGCAGTTCGGCCGTGGCGTGCAGGCAGCGGAATTGACTCAGCAGGTCGTTCCCGTCCACCAGCGACGCGTAGGCCGATTCGTATTGCCCGAGCGCCTCCCGCGGCATTGACATGCCGCGATAGATGTCCGCCAGCGTAATACGAATTGCCGGCTTGGCTTCCTCCGGCACCAGTGCGAGGCAGCGCGTCGTGGCTTCCAACGCTTCCGACCAACGTTCATGCCGTCGATACCACTGCCCCAGGAACAAACAGCCGGTCGCCTCGGTCCGGGCCGAGGCGATTATTTTTGCCGCCGCCACCGTTCGCTGGTGGGCTTTCAGTGCCAACTCGGACTCGTCCAGCCGTTCGTAAAGCAGCGCCAGCTTGTTGGTGCCGGGCGCCTCGGCGATGTGGTCTTCCAGATCGCGCAGCGTGTCCAACACACGTACCTGCCACTCGACGGCGTGGCGCAGATATTGCTCGTAAGAACGCTGCCGGGCTTCTTCCGATTGCTCGCTTTCCGGCGGCAGCGGGAGGTTTAGCCAGTAGTCGCACATATTGTTCATCGCCGCCAGTTGCCCGTACGGGTCGCTGCACTCGCGTGCGAGCTTCAGGGCGGTTTCGAATCGGCGTCGAGCCGGCTCAAACGAACGTTCCATCATCAGTGCCAGGCCCCGCGTGAGCTCGAATTCGGCCTCCGTGACGGTATCGCCGCGGTTTGCCGCGATCAGCTTGACCTGTCTCAGATGGATATCCGCCCGTCGACGCGCTGCCGACGACGATCGCAGCTCGATCTTCGCCAGCAGCATCAGTGCCGGACAGCAGCCGGGGTCGGCCTCGACGGCCCGCGTGGCGTAATAGCCGCCGTCACGCAGGTCCTCTTTTCGCGCCGCCATCAGCGCCTTGGCGTAATACTCGAGCGCGGTAGGCGATTTGGCCGGGGGCGCGAAGATCAGTTCTTCGATCGCCTGGTCGATCCGAGACACGCCCAACTCGCCCAGCGCCCAGCGCGTCGCCTCGTCGATCACGTCGAACAAGCGCCCCGGGCCGAGCCGGACTTGCGTCGGCTTGGCGCTCGGCTGATCCACACGGCTCAATTCCAAATCGAGTATCGACGCGTAAGGCGTGCCCGCGCACGTCCCTTTCAGCCAAAGCTTCGCCCCGCTCAGCCGAACCACGCGCGACCACTCCGCCGGCGGATCGTCGGCCTTCTCCGCCAACTCCAGCCGCGACTGGTGCGTGCGAATCGTCGGTATCACCGTCAGCCCGGGCACCCGCCGCAGACGCCACGCCAGCGTTTCGGCCACCGCGGTCGGTATCCACGCGTCCCGCGAATCGAGTTGCTCATCCGCGCGAAATCCGACGACGGCCAGCGTCGTCCAGGTCTTCGACGCATTCGATGTCGGCGCTGCCGCGTCGGACGGTTTTGTCTCCGTTGGCTGAGCCGGCGTTGGCGTAGCACTCGCTGTCAGGAAAACCACAAACGTGCAAAGACCAACAATCCTGTTCACAACGCACTCCCAAATGTGTTTCGCGGACTAGATTACGCCCCGCATGAGCATCGAGCAACCAGCGAAGAAGGGCAGGCCGTAACAGGCGAAGGGAAGTAGGGCAGGCCGTAACAAGCGAAGTTGTATCGTGATAAAGACCGCGCCCGGTAGCAAGGGAGATGTGATATCCGTGATGATGAGGCCTGCCACGCCCGACTGCAACAGCCGTCCCCGCACGGGAAGGCAGGCCTCGCATTCTTGCGTGCGAGACGCTCACGGTTGGCGACGCCCCATTTGAATAGCAAGTTGGCAATACGACCTGCGGCCTGCCCTACCATGATTTCGGGGCGCCACGAGCAAGCTGGGACGCGAATCGCTATCATGTCAGGCGTGGCTTTCGCGCTTGGCGCGTGTTTGATGATCGTGATCCGCGATTGCCTCGGGAATCCGCGCAAATGAAGACATCTATGAAGCACGTTCTGATCCAAACGACCCTCCTGGTCGTGTCATCCTGGATACTGGGTGGATGCGACGGGAGCGATGCCGACAGATCCTCCGCCGAACTCAACGTGATCCTGATCTCGATCGACACGACCCGGGCCGACCACCTGGCCTGCTACGGCCACCCGCGTATAAAAACGCCCAACATCGACCGCCTGGCCGCCGAGGGCACTCTCTTCGAGCAGTGCATCGTTGCCGCTCCGGTGACGCTTCCATCGCACGCCAGCATGTTGACCGGCACCTACCCGTTCGTCCATAAAGTACGCGACAACGGTACCTTCAGCCTGCACGCCGACAATCTCACGCTGACTGAAGTCCTACACGAGGCCGGCTTCGCGACGGCCGCTCAGGTCGGCGCCTTCGTCCTCAACCACGAGTTCGGGCTCAACCAGGGCTTCGACGTATACCGCGACGTCGGGTTCACCCCTGCTAGCAGAGCGACCCAACACGTTGACAACGAGATTACCGCCGAGCAGGTCACCGACGGGGCAATCGAGCTGTTACAACAGATCGCCGACAAGCGTTTCTTCATGTTCGTGCACTACTTCGATCCGCATCAGCCGTACCAGGCCCCCGAACGTTTCGCCGCCCAGTACATCAATCCCTACACGGCCGAAATCGCTTATACAGACGAGCAGGTCGGGCGTTTGCTCGACGCTGTCAAGGACTCCGGCGTCGGCGACAACACACTCGTCGTGCTGACATCCGACCACGGCGAAGGTCTTGGTCAGCACCACGAGGCCACGCACGCCTTCTTCGTCTACGACACCACGCTCACCGTCCCGCTGGTCTTCTGGTGCCCGCGGCGCATACCGGCCGGCGGCCGCGTCGCCGCTCAGGTTCGCACGATCGACATCGCTCCCACGATTCTCGCCCTGCTCGCCCTGCCGCCGTTGTCCGATGGTCAAGGTGTCGACCTCTCGCCACTGCTTTTCGGCAAGACCGCCGAGCTGGGGCTCGATGCGTACTCAGAGACGTTCTATACGAAGTACAACCTCGGTTTCTCTCCGCTGCGCGCCCTGCGGAGCGGATCGTGGAAATATATTCACGCTCCGCGACCGGAGCTCTACAACATCAGCGAAGACCCACGGGAATTGCGCGACCTGGCTTCGTCGCTGCCCGAGCGCGTCGCCGACATGCGGGCAAAAATGCGCATCCTGATCGGGCGGGCCCCGTGCGTCGTCCAGCCGCGGCAGGCCCGCCGTCAAGTCAGCGCGCAGGACTTGCAACGGCTCGAATCACTCGGCTACGTCGGCGGTGCTTCGGCGGCCGAGCCGGACGTTTCAGAAGACGAGCTCGCCATGTTCGAGCCCGCCGGCCCAAACCCGATGGATCACGTTCGTGAGATTCAACTCACGACTCGCGCCGTCGGCCTGGTGCAAACCGGCCGGCACCAAAAGGTGGAGAAGGTGATCCGCGAGTTGCTGGCGGAAGTCGGCGACCGCTCGGACAAGTTTGTCTGGGCCCATGCGCATCTGGCCGGCGCGCTGGCCGCCCAGGGTAAGCTCGAAGAAGCCTTGCGGCACTTCGACCTGGCCATCAAAGCCCGTCCCGAAGACGGCCAGATGTACACCATGAAAGGCCTCGTCCTGAAGGCCCTACAGCGTCCTGATGAAGCCCTGGCGGAGTTTCAACAGGCAGTGACGCTCGAACCGGTTTTCGCGACCACGCATCTCCACCTCGCTGCCGTATTGGCCGCCAAGGGGCAGGTCGCGGAAGCGATCGCGCAATACCGAATGGCGATCGAGAAAGACCCGCGGGCGCTCCGAGCATACACGAACCTTGCCAAGCTTCTCGCTCAAATCGATCAACTTGCCGAAGCGGTTGAGATTCTCGAAAGCGCGCTCGATACTGCCCGTCCGCACGGCGATCAGAAAGTGATCCAACAGTTGCAAGCGCTCCACGACCGCTACCAACAACAAAAAGCCGTCCCCAAAACCCCTTGAATGACAGCACACCGGCATGAAGCCGGTTCACAGCTATTCCCAGCACAGTTGACTGCAACGGATTGATCGCTGACAAGTGATAATCAAGGGTTTTCAAAATTCTGCCGATCTAAACAATTGGCAAGGATAGCTGCGGACATATATAATCGTCGTCGAACAGTTCTGATACGCGAGAGATTTCATCTTGTTTTTGTGTAGTGTGGGGGATCGCGCGGACCCGGTCCGGCGGCAAGTCGCTGGTACAGGCACACGTCGTATGGTGCACAACATTAACCATTCCGAACACGGTCCGCACAGCGAAGATAGTCCGCGCGCCTTCGAGTTGACCTTCTGGTGCTTCGGCCGGCAACCCTTGTTGAACAACGAGCGCTGGAACCGCGTACTGGCCGAGAGCATCGACCGGGCGTTTGAGCATCATGCTTTCAGCCTCGCCGCCTTCACCTTCATGCCCGAGTGTGTGCAACTGGTCGTTGTGCAACAGGGTCCGACCGCAAACGTCCCCCGCTTGCTTTACACGATGAAGCGAACATTCGCCCAATGGGTCAAGCATGAACTGAGCGAGACCGACCCCGCGCTCCAAAAGCGGCTTACAGTGCGCGACGGTCCCGGCCTCTACATCTTCCGGTTCTGGGAGCCCGGCCCCGGCCGCGTCCGCGACCTCTCTTCGCCCTCGGCATTCGCCGGCGCCATCGAGACCATCCACGCCGGCCCCGTCAGAAACGGACTCTGCGAGACTCCCGACAAGTGGAAGTGGTCCAGTTGGCGGCAATACGACATTCCGGCTCAACCCCTCGACTCCGACCTCCCCAAAATTCAAGTATCAATCCCCAACTTGATGCCGACATCCACCCACGATTGATAACTGAAAGCTGTCCTGTAGCGGCCGGATTGAAAGCTGACAGCTTCTCTTACCCAATCCGCTCGACGCCGTGCATGTACTTCCGCAGCGCGGCCGGTATCGACACGCTGCCGTCCTCATTCTGGTTCGTTTCCAGCAGTGGTATCAATATTCGCGGCGAGGCTACGACCGTGCTGTTGAGCGTGTGGCAGACCCGCACCCTGCCGTCGGCGTCGCGATAGCGCAGCTTCAGCCGACGGGCCTGAAAATCGTGGTAGCGGCTGGCCGAGTGCGTCTCGCTGTACATCTCCCGGCTCGGCATCCACGTCTCGACGTCGTACTGCCGTACTTTGCTCTGTCCCATGTCGCCGGTGCAGACTTCGACGACGCGGTAGGGCAGTTCCAGCGCCTGCAACAAATCCTCGGCGTTTTGGAGGATCTCCGCGTGGTGCTTGGCGGATTCCTCCGGGTCGGCGGCGCAGAGCACCACCTCTTCCAGCTTGTCGAAATAATGGATGCGATAAAGCCCGCGGGTATCCTTGCCGGCCGCCCCCGCCTCCCGGCGAAAACAGGTGCTTCGCGCGAAATACTTCTTCGGCAATTCGTCCAGTTCCAGAATCTCATCCCCGTGCAAGCCGGTGACCGGCACCTCCGACGTCCCGACCAGGCACATCTCGTCCCGCTCGGCCAGGTAAACCTCGTCGCGGTGCAGCGGAAAGAACCCCGTCCCGATCATGAGCTCTTCCGAAACCAGTACGGGCACCGTCAGCGGCGTCCAGCCCCGTTCCACCATCATGTCCCAAGCCAGACGCAATACGGCTTCGTGCAGCATCGACCCGTAACCGGCCAGGACGTAATTTCGGCTGCCGGCGAGCTTCACGCCACGCTCCATATCGAAGAGCTTCAGTCGCGTCCCGAGCTCGACGTGGTCCTTGAACTCGAACCCGAAATCGGCCTTGGTCCTGGGCTTGCCGACCTGGCGAATCTCGACGTTGCCCGATTCATCCGGCCCGATCGGGGCATCAGGGTGCGGAATCTGGGGGACCAGCAACATCAGTTCGTGCAACTCGGCGTCAACCCGTGCCCGCTCTTCCTCGATCTGCTTGATCCGCCCCTTGAGTTGCCCCGTGGCCTTGCTCAGTTCGGCCTTCTGCTCCTTCGGCGCCTGGGCGATCTTTTCGCCGGCCTGCTTCTGCTCGTGACGCAGCTCGTTGAACTCAGTCTCAAGCTCCCGCCGCCGGGCGTCTACGGAAAGCACGCGGTCGATGTCGACGTTCATGCCCTTGTCGACGACGGCTTTCTTGACCAGGTCCGGCTTTTCGCGAATGACTTTGATGTCGATCATGAGGCCTTCCGTGCCGGGTACACATTCCGCAACTTGTAAATGAAGTTTCGCTCGACTTTATCGTTCGCGCGCCGAGCGCGAGCCAACATTATAAGCAGTATGCCAACCGCGGCGAGTGGACCAAGCAGAGCCCCGAGTGCCTGGTGCGGTTTTCTCACTCGCCGCCGGCCCGTTGCGATACTGTGGGCAGACTTCTATACTTTCGTGACACAGCGTCTTGAACGGAGACTCGGGGTTGCCCGTCTGTCGAGCGCTGGATACCCGCGCGAACAGGCGGCAACCGCCATGAGCATGAAGCAAAAACCAGACCCCACAATCCGCACGATCCAGGCCGGGATCCTGGCCTGGATCCTACCCGGGGCCGGGCATTTCCTGCTCGGCCACCGCGGGATCGCCGCCGTCTTCTTCATCGCGATCAGCTTCGCGTACGGGACCGGGCTCGCGATCGGCGGGGTGAAAAATTCCGTCAACCCGCAAGCCAACCGCTGGCTGTTTCTGGCGGAACTCGGCGTCGGCGGCTACACCATTGTCGGCTACGTCGTCAGTAACAACCTGCCGAACTACGGCGCAAAGGAATTGTCACCTTACGTCAGCTTCTATCCCGAATCCGATGTGGCTCAGATCTACCTCGCGATCGGCGGGCTGCTCAACCTGTTGGCGATTCTGGACGCGCTCACACGCGCCCAGACGGGAGGCCTGCCCGTGTTCTACCAGGAAATGACGCCGACCGCCGACGTGCCCAGCGAGGGCCGCAAATGACGCCGCCGCTGGCCGCACTGCTCGCCTGGATTCCCTTTATCCACCCTCTGCACCTGCCCGAGGGGGCTCGACTATGGATGTTCCTGCCGTTGGCGGCGTGCGTCGCG
Source organism: Phycisphaerae bacterium (assembly GCA_030612705.1). Taxonomy (GTDB): domain Bacteria; phylum Planctomycetota; class Phycisphaerae; order UBA1845; family Fen-1342; genus JALSRY01. The sequence continues at coordinate 21,862 of JAUWNI010000010.1, forward strand.
GTCGTCTACCGAGCCACCCGGGCCCGGACGGCGCGCGAGCTGCCGCGGGCCACGCTGAAGACGTTCGTCAACATCGTGGTGGGCATGTGCCTGATCGCGATCGCGGCATACGCGATCCACGAAGGGGTCTTGCGCTTCTCAAGGGGTTGAGTTGTCGCTCAATATTATTGCGCGGGGTTCAATGGGAGCACGATTTCGAACCGCGCCCCACCACGGGGAATGTTGTTAACTGAAATCGATCCGTGCATCTCGCCGATCAGTCCGTGCGAAACGGCCAAGCCCATGCCGGCTTGGCGGGTCTGGCCGGCTCCGAGTTCGCCCTTGGTGGTAAAGAACGGCTCGAAAATATGTTCCATGTCGCCGGGTGAAATCCCCGGGCCGCTGTCGCCGATCGTGAGCACGGCGGCGTTTTCGTCACGGCGTCCCAGCGTAACGGTGAGGACGCCTCCGTCGGGCATGGCCTCAGAGGCGTTGCGCACCAAGTTGTCGATGACGATATTGAAGTGATCGCGCGGCAATGGCACGAGCGGAATCCGCCGCCATTTCATGTCGAGCTTGATGCCGCGGGCGGCCAGATCCTGCTCGTGCTGGTCGAAGTATTGCAGCACTATCTCGGTCAGGTCGGACAAATCCCTCAGCCGATGGTCGGCCTGGGCAAACACCAGCAACTGCTGCGTGAGTTGGGTGGCCCGACCGACGGCGTCGGCGGTGCGCCGCAGCACGCGTCGCATCGCCGACATCGTGTTCATGTTCAATGCAAATTCGAGACTGGTGGCGATGCTGCACAGCAGGTTGTTGTAGTGATGGGCCACCGAGCCGGCCAGAGCGCCGAGCGTAGTCAGCCGTTCACGTTTCCGCATCCCGCGGCGCAACTGCAAGCGGGCGGTGATGTCGTGGAACCAGACGCACACGTACTCCAGACGATCCCGATCGTCACAGACCGGCGTCAGCCAGACGGCGTACTCGGTGGTTTCCTCGTTCTCAAAACCGATCCGCGCGCGGAACTCGAGCGGCTCGCGCGTCTCCACGAGCGCCTTGAGGTTGTCCTCCAGATCGGGGTGGTGGTCCTTGGGCAGCACGTCGCGCAAATTCGGCCGCCGCGTATCGTCACCCCGGCCGTGCAACAGCTTTTCGCCGAGCGGGTTCCACGCCAGGATATCCCCCTCGACATCGCACGCGAAGATGGGGAGACCGGCACCCTCGAAGAGTCGTCGAAAGAACACGGCGTCAAGTTGGGCCGGCGCGGCCGCGCGATTAGTCATGCTGACCGACATGCCTCGCTTCCGGACGTAGAAAGACGTACGAATAATAGTGTCGCCCTTGAGATACTCTCGTCAAAAACGCTCCGCCAAGCAATCCGTAAATCCGCGAATTTTCGCTGGGCGCGATCAGGACAAATTCGCCCGGAGCGAGCGTCACGGTGATCCCGGCGACGTCGAACGTCTGCATGCTGCGGCGTGGGTCCGCGCGAAGCCCCGCCTCGGCCCAGATCCACTCCCAGCCGTCCACCCGCCGATGGACTTCCGGGACGGCAAACAGTATGACCTGGTCGGCATCGTGCGGGTCGGGCACGTAGGCCACCCGTAAGACGTTGCGGCTCTCGGGCCAGGTGCTGCCGGTGAGAATGCCGTCCCGGCCGACGTAGAACAGCGTCTGCTCGCGGGGCTCGACGTCCAGCTCCAACAGCAGCGGAAAACCGATCGGCAGGCGGACGGGCGTCGCGAACGTAACCTTATGATCCTCGATCGCATCCAAAGCCGCCTTGATCGGCTCCCACCATTCCGCGTGCCCGACGCCCACGCGCAGACCGTTCTGCCGCAGACGCAGTTGCGTATCGGCATCGAGGGCGTCTTCGCGGAGGAAATTCCAGATCTTTTCCACGGCCGCTTCTTGCCCCCGCGGCACGAGGATGTGCAGAATTGCCAACTCATAAGCGAGTAAGGGTTTCTCGGGCGTCTTTAGTTCGGAATGAAAGACCGGGATCGGCGTGAAGCCGGTGTCGGCATCCTCGACTTCTTCGTGTGTTTCGGCGACGGGTCGGGCAGGCTGAAGCCAGTTAGTGGAGGCGAGCTCGCAGCCGGTGCAAACCAGCACGAGCAACGCGGTTATCAACCAAGGGGCACATGGTGCGCCGCTTCGATCGCAAGCTGGCCCGCGGTGCGCTCGCATAATAGAAACCGATTCTACCTACCCGCCCCGATCAGCGGATAGTTATCGGCATAATAATTCCGATCCAATACTTCTCCCCCAATACACATAGCATAGCGATTGAGCAGCGCGATTACCATTGTGCTTCTTCAAACGGCCCGCGCGGCTTCACTTTCTTCGCCTGGCGGCTGATATCCTTCAGAATCGCCCCGGCCAGTGACATGTCGCCCGGCGCCGTGATCTTGAGGTTGCGGCCATCCGTGGAGACTATCGCAACCTCCTGCCCCGTACGCTCCACTACCTGCGCGTCATCGGTCGGTGTAAAGTCGGCCGGCACGTCGGCATACGCCTTGATGATCAGATCCCGACGAAAAACCTGTGGCGTCTGGGCTTCATAGAGCCCTTCGCGCGGTACGGTTTTCTCGATCGTGCCGTCCTTGATCCGTTTAACTGTCCCGGCCAGCGGCGCGGCCAGGATCGCCGCCCCGGTCTTGGATGCCTGCTTGAACACCTGGTCGATCCAGGATTCGAGCACGCAAGGACGGACGGCGTCGTGAATGCAAACCAGCTCGGCCGCTTCGTCAACGTGCCCCAATGCCGCCCGGACAGATTCGAACCGCGTCGCGCCGCCCTTCACCAACTTAATACCCATGAACATCAGGTTGGCGGCGTATTTCTCCTTGACCACGTCGTAATCTTCAGGCGAAACGGTCAGAACCACCTGGACGACGTCCGAGCGATTGATAAACAACTCGATCGAACGGATGAAGATCGGCCGATCGTCGATCTTGGCGAACGGCTTTTTCACCTTACCGCCGAACCGCTCACCCGCCCCCGCCGCCGGTATCACCACTGCAACCTTGGCCATTGCACGCCTCCCACGGAGTAAAGATTTCACTCGGTACGATGATAGCGCGCCGCGACGAGGTCAAGCGATTGATCAAGATTTGGCCCTCGCTGGCGCTTCGGGCTCTGATTGGTGGGCGCCGACGGCATCATGCACTCCACGCCAGGAACGATGCCCGGTGCGAGTCCGGCCGCTCTGTTTGTCGATCCCGCTACGTCTGTACGGCAGCGGTAGGAATCGGGTATAGTGCGCGTCCTGCCCCAGGGCGGGCACGAACGCGGAGGGGGCCGGGCCCGTCACGCCGTCAGCCACAGCGTGCGTGTCGGCGTCGCGTCCGTGGTTGAGGATTCTCAAGCGCGACGAGGACCACGTATGTTCCGACATCGTCGATTTCGCAAAATTGCCTGCATGATTGGCACCGCGTCGCTGATCTGGTGCGGATGCACCGACAGTGGCGGCTGGGGCCGGAAGAAGAAACTCCCTCCGGAACCGACCCCGCGGTCGGCCGTAGTCCCGGATGCCGTCCTCGGCGACACCGTCGGGGCACACACGCTGATCGGCTCGGGCGAGCCGCTGCGTCTACGTGGGTTTGGGCTGGTGATCGGGCTGGGCGAGAACGGCGGCAGCGACTGCCCGTCCACGATCCGCGAATACTTGCTCGATTATCTCGACCGCGAATTCGCCCCGCGAGACGCCGGCCGACGCAGACCGAACTTCTCGCCCAAACAGATGATCGATTCGCTCGATACGGCGGTGGTGGCGGTTCACGGGCTTGTGCCCGCCGGGACGCCGAAAGGGACGCGCTTCGATCTGCAAGTCGAGGCGGTCGGCACACAGACGCGCTCGCTGGAGGGCGGCGTGCTGGCGCTCTGCGAGTTGAAACGGTTTGACGTCGCGGCCGCCGGCAAGGGGCTCGTCTCGGGGCGTACGCTGGCTCGGGCTCGCGGCTTGGTGTTCACGAACCCCTTCCGAGGAGCCGATTCATCCGCTTCGCGACAGACGCCGCGGCGGGGCTACGTGCTGGGGGGCGGTCGAACACTCGAAGATCGGACGATCCGGCTGCTGATGTTGGAACCGTCGTACTGGATGGCCCGCAGGGTCGAACGCCGACTGAACGAGCGTTTCGGCCAGAACCCGCCCGTGGCGAAAGCGATGAGCAAGGGCTATCTGACGTTAACGACGCCCGCGCGGTACGCCGACGAGCCCGCGCGTTTCGTGGAGTTGGCGACGCACCTCTACCTTGAAAATACCCCCGGACGGGTTGAGCGCAAGCTGATCGAGCTCTCGGGGGAACTCGACGGCCCGGATCGGACGCTGGGCCACATTTCGCTGATCTGGGAGGGTCTGGGCCGGACGGTCATTCCGCACATTCAGCCGTTGTATACGCACGCCAACCCGTCGGTTCGCTTCTACGCCGCTAGGGCTGGACTGCATTTGAAAGACGTCAACGCCCTGGAGATTATGGCGCAAGTCGCGGAGTCGCCCGCGCACGCGTGCCGGTTGCTCGCCGTACGCGAACTCGGCGAGAGCGACTACCCGCAAGCGGCGCGGCGTCTGGCGGGCCTGCTCGACAGAGACGATCAGGAAGTGCGCATCGCGGCGTATGAGGGTTTGCTGCATCACAAGCACCCCGCGGTCGAGACTCACCGCTTGATGAGCGCGCTCGACCCGACTCAGTTCAACCTGACGCTCGACGTCGTCGAGTCCAACGCCCGACCGGTGGTGTACGTTCGCCGCACGCTCGAACCGCGGATCGCCGTCTTTGGACGACGCATGCCGGTCAGCCTACCGCTATTTTACAACCATCCGGACGACTGGGTTACGTTAAACGCACTTGAAGAGCAAAGCGACATCGCGGTTTTGTGTCGCACGCGGTCGGGGCAATTGATGACCGAGCCGTTGATGGTGCCGGCGCGGGTCGTGGAACTGATACGGGCACTGGCGGACGTGCCGGTCGAGGATGCCAACGATCGGGTTCGGGGGATCGGGCTGGGTTACTCACGCGTCGTGGAGGTTCTGGAAGCGCTGTGTACGTCCGGTGCGATTCCGGCCCGGCTGGTAATGCAAACAACGACCGTTACCGACCTGCTCGGACCGGCGGAACTACCCGAGCGTCCCGAGGGCGACGAAGTGCCGCTGCTGATCGACGAGTGGCCGGAGGAGGTTGAAGACGACGCGAACGATGAAACCCAGAGCGAGACCGACCCGGATTGGCAGAGACCGGAATGACGCGTAAGAAGAACATCACCAAACCGGTGCGCTTGCAGAAGTTCCTCTCCGAGGTCGGGGTTGCGTCACGCCGACACGCGGAGGATTTGATCGAAGCGGGTCGCGTGCTGGTGAACGACGTAGTGGTCGATCAACTGCCGGCGTTCGTGGACCCGAAGAAAGATCGGGTAGTCGTGGACGGCACGCCGGTGCGAATCCAGGCGCTGGAATATTTCATCGTACACAAGCCGAAGGGCGTCGTCTGCACGAACCGCGACCCGGCAGGTCGATTGCGGGCGGTCGATCTGCTGCCGCCGACCAGGGCTCCGCTGAACGTCGTCGGCCGGCTCGACGCCGAGAGCACCGGCCTGCTGCTGATGACCAACGACGGCGAGCTCGCCGAACGAATTACACACCCGCGTCTGGCGTTGCCGAAGGTCTACCGCGTCGAGGTGCGCGGGCAGGTTCCCCGCGACTTCGTCGCGAGCATGAAAAAAGGCGTGCGTCTGGCCGAGGGTAAGGCGACGGCGTCCGACGTCGAGATCGTCCGACGCAGCCGTGAACGAAGCATCTTGAAGATCACGCTGCGCGAGGGCCGCAATCGGCAGATTCGACGCATGCTCGCCCGGCTGAACCATCCGGTGAAAACGCTCAAGCGTGTGCAAATCGGCCCGCTAAACCTGAAAGGCCTGCCGGTCGGCGCGTGCCGGCGGCTAACCGTGCGCGAACTCGCCGAGCTGCGCAAGGCTATCCAAGCCGCGAAGGCCAGACGAAAGCGCGGCGGCGCGGACCGGCCCCGTTCCCGCAAGGATACGCCGGTCAAACGCGGTGCCGGAAAAACCGAGACTAAAAGAAAGACCAGCGCGCGGCCGACCAGCGACGAACCGGCAAGACCGCGCCGTCGGCTGGTGACCTAATGCCGTTTCCACCCGATAGGTTTCGCGCCGTTGGTAACGGACGCCCTCCGTGGCGACCGTGGAAGCCCGAACGGGTCCCGATATTCGACAATAGGAGTCTCGGACATGCGTCTCCGTAGATTCACACGCATGCATGCACCTGCTTTACTGATCTCGGCGGCGCTGCTGCTGATACCCGGCTGCATGCAAGTCATTCGGCAGGAATCACCCTATTACATCAAGGGGCCGCACCAGGTCGAGCCCCCGGACGGCTTCTTCGAACGTGGCACTCACGTCTGGGTCTTCGGCGAAAAAGACAGCTATAAACGCGTCCTCTCGTTGGGCGGAACCGCCGCCTTCGTCTGGCGGCAGGACCTTGCGACGCTCAAGGAGTGGAGCAAACAGCAGAAGCAGGCCGATAGGGACAAGGACGATTAGTGCTCTGTTTCACAAATACGTCGACTATGGGAAACCGCGAAGAGCCGCGGGCTTCAGCCCGCGTGGTCCTTCGGGAAGGGTAAATTCTACTCCCCGTGGCGCCTCAGGTTGAACCCATCAAAGCAACGCTGATTTGACGGGTTGCGTTTCGGTCAGACTGGTATGAACTATCTCGGACATTACGTTTACAACCACACGATTTGCCGACTCGAACCACGGCCCTACTTCGTGCTCGGCGTGGCCCTGCCGGACTTATGGCCGCGTTTCTCGCGCAGGCGGCGGATTCGCTGGAAGGCCGTACGCGAGGCGACCGTCTCCGATCCGCGGGCGACGCAACTCCGCGACGGGTTGCTCAATCACGTCGCCGTCGATCGGCGTTTCCACGCCCTGCCGTCGTTCGTGCGTTGGCGGCGTGAGTTGAAAGCGCGTTTCGCGGACGAGAAGCCGCATTCGGCCTTGCTTGATTTCCTCGCCCATCTCGCGCTCGAACTGGTGCTCGATCACCGCTTGGTCCGCGCGGACCCGCAAGTGGGCGAGGACATTTACGATCGCATCGCGGCGTGCGACCTACAGGTAGTCGAGCAAAAGGTGAGCGAGCTGGGAGACGTGGACGCGCGCGGATTGTCGCGGGAAATCCAGGGGTTTCTCAGCCGGCGTTTTCTGCCGCGATTCGCTCGGCCTGACACGCTGGTCCGCGTCGTGGATTTCGTCCTGAGCCTGACGAACGCCCGTGCGGCACCGTCCAAAAGCGTGATCCGTGAATTGCTCGACGCCGCCCAGGGATTGGTCGATCCGGAGATCATCTGGGCCGAGATGCGCGCCGGGCAGTCGGAAGCTGCCCGCCCGCCGCTCGGCCTGGCAGCGGATACTCCCGCGAAAAACTCCGCTATTTAGGCTATGTGTGAGCGTTCGACATGCTTGACAGGCCCGCACCCGAGCCCGAAGCTACCTGTGTACGGGACGCCGGCTAGTGTGCTGAGAAAAAACGTTATATTTCCGGGGAGTGCGAGGCTCTGCCTTGCGGCTGCTCGACGAGCAAAGCTGGAGCTTTGCACTCCCCCGGAGTTCTTCAATGAACTTGCAATTCAGGACACTAGTGGCCGGCTACGAAAGGATTCAATTCGTCTCTAGCATCGAATAAGGAGTTGCACGATGGCGGTTCGCGTTGGGATCAATGGATTTGGACGAATCGGGCGTTTGGTTCTCCGAGCGGCAATCACGGATACGGACATCGAATTCGTGGCGGTCAACGATCTGGTGCCCGCCGACGCGCTCGGCTACCTCCTCAAGTACGACTCCACGCACGGCAACTACGAGGGAAACATCAGCGGAACCGAGGGTGCCATCCAGGTGGACGGGCGGAAAATCCGCTGCTTCAGCGAGCGTGACCCCGCCGCAATTCCGTGGAAAGACCTCAACGTGGACTACGTGATCGAGTCCACGGGCCTGTTCACAACCCGCGAGGGTGCGAGCAAACACCTGGCCGGCGGTGCCAAACGCGTGATCATCTCCGCCCCCACCAAGAGCGCCGATATCCCGACCTTAGTGCTGGGCGTCAACGAAGAAAAATACAATAAGGACACCGACACGATCGTCTCCAACGCCAGTTGCACCACCAATTGCCTCGCGCCGGTCGCCAAGGTCGTCAACGATGAGTTCGGTATCGCCGAGGGGTTGATGACCACAATCCACGCGATGACGTCCACACAGCCGACCGTCGACGGCCCTTCGAAGAAGGACTGGCGCGGCGGCCGTGGCGCGGCACAGAACATCATCCCGGCGAGCACCGGGGCGGCGAAAGCGGTTACGCTCTGCATCCCCGAGCTCAAAGGCAAGCTGACCGGGATGGCGTTCCGCGTCCCCACGCCCGACGTCTCGGTAGTTGACCTGACCGTCCGAACCGAAAAAGAGACTTCGCTGGAGGGGATCAATCAGGCCATCAAGGCGGCGTCCGAAGGCCGGATGAAGAATATCCTGGGTTACACGGACGAGATGGTGGTCAGCTCCGATTTCACAACTTGTTCGCTATCATCGATTTACGACTCGAAAGCAGGCATCGAGCTCAACTCACGCTTCTTCAAGCTCGTCTCGTGGTACGCCAACGAGTGGGGCTATTCCTGCCGGATCAACGACCTGATCAAGCTAATGGCGCGGCAAGATGGATTGATTTAGCCGCTTGAACACTTACCATATTAGTTTCAACAAGCCCATCCTCGCGATGGGCTTCGTTGCGTTACAAATGGGTGAATAAAATGACTAAGAAATCGGTTCGCGATTTGGCGGTGAAAGGAATGCGCGTGCTGATCCGCGCGGACCTCAACGTCCCCCTCGACGACCAGCAAAAGATCACCAACGACGCCCGCATCCGCAAGTTCCTGCCCACGCTCAAGCACGTGCTCGACAACGACGGCCGAGCTATTGTCATGAGCCACCTTGGCCGACCCAAGGGCGACCCCGCCGCCGACAAAATACTGTCGCTACGGCCCATCGCCGAGCGGATCGGCGAGCTGCTCGGCAAGGAGTGCAAGTTCGTCCCGCACATCACCGGCCCGGAAGCCCTGGCCGCTTCATCCGGGCTTCAGGACGGCGAGGTCCTGCTGCTGGAAAACCTGCGGTTCGACTCGGCTGAGACCGTGATCGACAAGGCCAAGAAGAATCCCAGCGGCGAGCTTACGCCGGCGCAGGACGAAATGCGCCAGGTCTTCGCCCGGGCACTAGCCGCCCACGCCGACCTGTACGTCAACGATGCCTTCGGGACCTGTCACCGCAAGCACGTCAGCATGTACGACGTGCCGCGGCTCGTGCCCGTCGGCGGACGGGCGGTAGGGTTTCTGGTCGAAAAAGAACTGCAATACCTCGGCCAGGCGGTCAATTCGCCCAAACGGCCATTCATCGCGATTCTCGGCGGGGCCAAGGTCAGCGACAAGATCGGCGTGATCAAGAACCTGCTGACCAAGGTCGACCACATCCTGATCGGCGGGGCGATGACGTACACGTTCTGGGCAGCCCAGGGCCGCGGCATCGGCAAGAGCCTCTGCGAGCACGACAAGATCAATCTTGCCAAGGGCATCTTGGCCGAAGCCGGCGACAAGCTGCACCTGCCGGTTGATTCCATCGCCGCAACAGAGTTGAAAGCGGGCGTCAAACCCCAGATCGTCGAAGGGTCAATCCCCGATGATCTGATGGGGCTCGACATCGGCCCGAAAACCTTCAAGGAATACAATCAAATCGTCGGCGAGGCCGGTACGATCATCTGGAACGGCCCGGTCGGCGCGTTCGAGATCGAGCCGTTCGACACCGGCACCTTCGCACTGGCACGAAGCATCGCCGAGGCCACCAGCCGCGGGGCCGTCACGGTCATCGGCGGCGGGGACAGCGCGGCGGCAGTCGAGAAAATCGGCCTGACGGAGCGAATGACCCACGTCAGCACCGGCGGCGGAGCGTCGCTCAAGTTCCTCGAAGGAAAGCGGTTCGACCCGATCGAAGTTATTGACGAGGCATAGCACCGGTCCATGAGCCCGCGTAAGCCAATTCGAATCGCCCCCTCGCTCCTCAGCGCCGATTTCGCGCGGCTCGGAGAGCAGATCAGGATGGTCGAGGAGGCACGGGCCGACCTGCTGCACCTCGACATCATGGACGGGCATTTCGCCCCGAACCTGTCGTTCGGCGTGCCGGTGGTGAAGTCGATCGCGCGATGTACCAAATTACTGCTGGACGCACACCTGATGATCACCGACCCGGGCCGCTACGCCCCGAAGTTCGCCGAGGCGGGAGCGGGTGGCATCACGTTTCACATCGAGACGACCGAGCAGCCGCGAGAGCTCGTCCGGCAGATACGCGATCTGGGCGTGCAGGTCGGCGTGGCACTGAACCCGGACACGCCGGCCGACGCGATCGACGATATCATTGCCGACGTCGATCTGGTCCTGGTGATGACGGTCTGGCCGGGCTTCGGCGGACAGCGCTTCATGGACGAATGCGTGAAAAAGATCGAAACGATCTCCGGACGACTCAGCAAGACGCAGTGGTTGGAAGTCGACGGGGGCATCAATCCGGAGACGACGCGGCGCGTGGTATCGGCGGGGGCCGACACGCTGGTCGCGGGCAGCGCCGTTTTTCACGCCGAAGATCCCCCAAGTATGATCGCGGCCCTGCGCCGCGCCGCGGCGGAGGGGATTGGGCGACCTGGTATGGAACCGAAGCTATGAAAGTCGCGTTGATACCTTGCGGACTGACCGATTGGCGCCGGAAGGGACGCTTCTTGGGACGGGCGGAGTTGGAGCCCGCGCCGGAGGCGGAATCGCAGTTCGCCGCCTGGGGCGAAACGCTCCGACCCGCGCGGCTCAACAGGATTTTTTACGCCCCCGACGGTCTCTCGAAGGCCACTGCCCGGAACATCGCCCGGCTATTGAACATTCCCGCCAAGGCGCTGGACGCACTGGTCGAGGTGGACCTCGGCTTGTGGGCCGGGCTGACCGAAGAGGAATTGAAGAAACGCTATGCGAAAGCGCACCGGCAACTGGTCGACTCGCCCCTGAACGTCAGCCCGCCTAACGGCGAGGATTTTTCCGACGCGGCCAGTCGGCTGCGAACCTGCCTGAAAAAACGTATCAAGCCCAACGGTAAGGAAGCGATCGGGCTGGTGATGCGGCCGTTTACGTTCGCGATGGCCCGTTACGTGCTCGAGGGCGGCGAGCCCGTCAAAATCTGGGAGACCAGCCAGAGTGAGGCCGAGCCCGTAATGATGGAGTGTGTCGGCGTGCCGGAATCGGTCGCCAGCACATAAAAGACAACAAACCCCCTGGGGTCGAAATATGACTGAAATGCCGAGTACAACCCGTCGCGTAGTCGACGTCCCGGAGGGGGCGTGGGTTCGCTGCGACGGTTGTGCCGCGATGATCTATCGGCGTCTGCTCGAGGAAAACCTGCGCGTCTGCCCGGAGTGCGGTCATCACTACCGGATCGACGCTCGGACACGGATTCGCCAGTTGAACGACGCCGACACTTTCGAGGAATTCCTGTCCGACCTGGAGTCGAGCGACCCGCTCGAGTTCGAGGATCGGCTGCCGTACAAGGAACGCCTGGCCGAGCTCAAAGACAAGTCCGGCGAACACGAGGCGATCGTCGTCGGCAAGGGCTTCGTCAAGGGTCGCCCGGTGATCATGGGCGTGATGAACCCGATGTTCATCATGGGCTCGATGGGCGCGGTCGTGGGCGAGAAGGTCGCCGCCGCCGCCGAGCGGGCAATCGCGGAAGACCTGCCACTGGTAATGGTGACGTGCAGCGGCGGGGCCCGAATGATGGAGGGCATGGTCTCACTGGTGCAAATGGCCAAGACGGCGGCGGCAATCGCGAAACTCGACGAGGCCGGCGGACTCTATATCGTCGTCATGACCGACCCGACCACGGCCGGCGTCGCGGCAAGCTTCGCCTTCCTCGGCGATTTCACTCTCGCCGAACCCGGCGCGCAAATCGGCTTCGCCGGACCACGCGTGATCGCGAACACGATCAAGACCACGCTGCCCAAAGGATTCCAGACGGCCGAATTCATGCTCGAACACGGCTACATCGACCGCATCGTCCGCCGCAAGGACCTGCGGAGCGAGATCGCCAGACTGATTGATTATTGCAATAAGTAGCTGTCAGCCATCAGCTATCAGCCGTCAGCTAAGGCCGCGCGTCCCGAAGCTGTAAGCTGAAAGCTGATAGCTGAATGCTGAAAGCTGTTTATGCCGCTCGCCAACTGGTTCTTTAAGGACCTGATCGATCCGCTGGGGCTCTTCGGCCTGTCCGCCCAGACGATGTTCATGCTGCGTTTCATGGTGCAGTGGTTCGCTTCCGAACGACGTGGACGCAGCTACGTCCCCATCGCCTTCTGGTACTTCAGCCTGATCGGCGGCCTGATGACGTTCGCGTACGCGTACCTGCGCCAGGAGCCGGTCTTCATGCTCGCCCAGGGGCTGGGCATCACGATCTACGTCCGCAACCTCGTCCTGATCTACCGCCGCCGATCCCGCTATCGCCGCCGGCGCACGCTCGACAACCAATCCGCCGAGCCCGGAAACGTAGCGACCGGCGCCTCAGCCGGCCAAATTAAGGATGTAGCGGCCGACGCCCCCGCCGGCCGAACTAAGGATGTAGCGAAAGATGCCCCCGCCGGCCGTTAACCCGCGAAGCCTCTCCAGATTTCCACGCCCTGCGAGGCACAAGGGTGCCACGGACAAGCTATGCTTGTCCGTGCGTCTCGAACCAACTCCACACTTCCACACCCCGCGAGGCGCGGGCCGTTACAATTCCATCAGTCCTTTCAAGAAACCTGGTCCGTCACAACAACTTGCCTCCAACGCCGGATGCGTCTATCCGCTTTCCGGATGTCCGGGTCCGGGAGTTCCGGGATATTGGTGAACGATATCCGCATCGGCGCGGTGCCGCGCGAGTTGTGCATGCTGCCCAGGTAAACGGCATTCTCGCCGAAGCGGGCGTTCAAGTCGTCGATGATCCGCGACAAACGCACGCGCTTGCGTTCTTCCGTAAACAACGACGGCGCCACATAACACTGGGCGACCAGACGTTCCAAAACCACGCCCACCTTGGAGGGCCGCCCCGCCGGGTGGGCTTGCCACAGCCGCGAAAACGCCTCCATCAATGTGATCGTATCCTGGCACAACTCCAGATTCTGATAGGCTTTCCACCATTTCCGCGGCGAGTAGGCAACCCGCACGTGCAACCTGCGCGTCCAGTAGCCTTTGGAACGCATCCGGGCCGCCGCCTTGTGTAATAGCCGCACCAGCACGGCCCGCGCCCCGGTTTCGTCGCGATATTCGGGGGGCAGCACGTGCGAATGGCCGATCGAGCGGCGTTTGGTCGGCACCTCCGGCAACTCATGCCCGCGCAGCCAATACCACCAGCGCTCCCCGACGATCCCGTTCCAGATTTCCTTCAACTCGGCGACCGACAGCTCGCAGAGCTGCTTGACCGAATGGACGCCGTGGTAACGCAAGCGGTGAAACATCCCCGCCCCGATGCCCGGCAGATCGGGCAATTCGAGCGCGTATAACTTGTGCGGCAAATCCCGCGGCTCGATCAGCATCAACCCGTCCGGCTTTTCCATGTTGCCGGCGACCTTGGCCAAAAGGCGGTTCGGCGCGACGCCGATCGAGCACGTCAGGCACCGCCCGCACTCGCGGCGCAACGCGGCTTTAACTTCGAGCGCCTTTCCGGTCGCCTGGGCCGGGCGTCTCTCCCCCGCCATCAGCCGACACGACACTTCATCGATCGACATCACCGCATCGACGTGCAGGCACGACTCGATCGCGTCGAGGATCTTGTGATGCGTCTGGACATACAACGGCGGGCGGGCCTCGACGATCCGCAACTCGGGGCACAATCTGCGGGCCTCGTACACGGGCGTGCCGGTTTTCACGCCGCGGCGCCGGGCTTCGTAACTGGTGGCGATGCAGCAGGTGCTCTCGGCCAGGACCGGCACGACCCCAACCGGCACCCCGCGCAGCTCGGGCCGCATCTGCTGCTCGACGGAGGCGAAATACGCATTCATATCGATAAACATGGTCGTCAGTTCCATCAGCCCATCTCCATTCCGCGCGATCGACTCGATGCCCGCCTGTAGCCTAACACATACCTAACAAATGTCAAGGCCAACACAATTTCGTGCGGGAAGAAGACAGATCAGCCCCCCGTTGTTCGGCGACATGCAACAATGCCGGATACGCCATAACAGTCCGCCGCAAAAGTCATGTAGCGGCCTGCGCCTCGCGGGCCGAACGCCCAAAGCGGCGTTTCCGGCCTATTACGGCCGGCGAGGCGCCGGCCGCTACAGCCTATGGGTGCCGCCGACTTTTGCGGCTGATTGAGAAATGCTGGTTAGAACTGCACTTTCACAATTGGTTTGATCGCCAGTGCCGCCAGAATCGAGACAATAAAGAACGTCAGCCACCACGGAATCTCGAGCCCGAACAGCGTGTTGACGCGCGAGCCGTAGTTGATCGAAATCGCCCGGATAGGCGAATTGGCGGCAAACCCCGGCTCGCCGGGGTACAGCAACCTGTCCCAGAAGCTCGTACCCGGGCGCAGCGGGCACACAAACACGAGCTCATCGGTGCCGCCGGTGCTGCTCACCGCCAATTGTTTCTCGGCAACTTCCCTCTCGCCAAGCGTGAAACTTAACTGTAATGGATTGTTGGCGGTCGCGGCCTCTTGTGGGCAGATGCGCCAGGTAATCGTGTGATCGTGCGAGTTGCGCACTGTCGACTCGATTGTAATCGCGTCCGGTGCATTGAGTTCGAGCGGCGGCCCGTCCCAGGCCTCCGGCGTCAGTGTGACCTCCACCAGCGCCGCCTGACCGGGCGCCAGCGGACGGAACTCGTACCACATTGCCATTTGCGCCAGCAGAAACACGAATGGGATGATCAGCACGACCAGTGGCGGCAGCGAATACCACAATCGCAGCCCCGAGGCCTTGAACAGTGAGAGCTGCGCGCCGAACACGCTGCGCAAATCGTCCTTGAACAGGCGCATCGCCAACAGGCTGGCTCGGACCTGGTCGGCAACGCGTTTCAGCCCGGCCTGATTGGACGAATAGCGGAACGCGATCGCCGCCAGTATGCCGGCCACGATCGAGATGACGATCAGCGCCACCTGCGCCGGCAACTCTGCAAAGGGCGCCAGCACCACACTCGTCAGCTTCGACAAAATCGCGTTGAGAACGTTCATGCGTATTCGCGTGCCTTCAAGGGGGAAAGTGCACTACTCGATATATCCCAGACCGCGCAGGCGCTCCTCGAGTTGCTCATCGTTCTCCGCGTCCTCGAGCTTGGCCAACTCCTTTTCGAGCACGTTCGTGATGAACTCCTCGACCGAGGAATAGCCGGCCTTGTCGGCCACCGCCTTCAGGCGATCGTGGAGCGCCTTTTCAATCTTGATCTTCGCACCAAACATGTTCTCTCTCTCTTGCGCCGGTTCCGGCCCAAACTACCCGCCCTCCAGCGGTACCTTCTCGCCGAAAATGTTCCGGCCGACCATTGTTTTCGGCGTTTCGATCCCAAACAGATGCAACAGGGCCGGCCCCAGATCGCTGAGCTCGGGGTCGTCCACGGTCAGCTTCATGTTGCTGACGATAATGCCGGGGACCAGGTTGGCGGCGATGCAATGGTCGCCGCTCCAGCGGTCCTTGTTGTCCTCGAACAGCCCCTTGCCGATCCCACCCAGTGCCGTCGCCCAACTGGCCCGATGGCTGCGCGTGTAGCCGATCAGCATGTCCGGCGCGATCTCGGGGTCGGCGTTGGGATAGTCGTCGAAGGTGAAGTAAATCTTCTCGATCACTTTCGAGCCGTCATCGTCCCGCACCTGCTCCAGCTTCGAGGCGATCTCCTCCATCAGCCGCCTGCGCTGCTCCTGCGAAACGACGCCGTATTTCTCGCGCCCTTTCAGGTTGACGTACAAACAGTTCAACCCCAATGCGTAAACCTGTGTGTCTTTGAACTTAATGTTGAACAGTTGCTCGCGACGACCCTGCCGGCCCATGTCCTTGACGGTCATGTAGCCGTTCTCCACCAGCCAGTTGTTCACGTTGAAGCCCCGCCGAAAGCTGCAAAAGCCGTGATCCGACATGGCGATCAGGATGTCGTTGTCGTCCATGACCTCGAACGCTTCACCGAGCCGAGCGTCCATCTCTTCGTACGTATTGCGAATAACGTCGTCGTACTTACCTTCCTGCTCCGGCCTGCGCCCCGGGTGGAGCGGGTCCATGTCACGCCAGAAGATGTGCGCCAACTGGTCGGTGTGCCCGAAATAGAAAAATAAGAACCCGCTCTTGAAGTGCTCGAGCGCGTCGTGGTACTGCCTCGTACGCTCCTCCACGAGCAGGTGAACCATTTGCAGAAACTCATCCTCGTTGAGGGCCTGCGGTTTTGACCGCAACGCCTTGGTGTCTTCCGGAATCCCGGCCGTATACATCCCCCCCATTCCGGTCGTCGCCGCCACCTCCGCCGCCCACTCCGGCGGATAACTGATCGGGTTGGCCGGATGGACCGGATCGATGTTGAGCGGGGTCACGTAAATATTCAGCTTCGGATGAACCTCTTTAACATATAGCCGAACGATCGCGTGCAGCGAAGTCGGCAGCCCCATCGCGCCGACCACGGTCGAACCCGGCAGCCCGGTCTTGAACTCGATCGAGATCCAATCGGTCCACTCGCCCTCCTTGAGCAGCAGCTTCTCATCCCCGACCGTCACCGTGATCGCATCCTCGACCGGGTCGCGAACAATCTCCAACTCGACGGTCATCTTCGGCGGCTTCTCGCCGGGCGGCACATCGAGCAGGTAATTCTCCGGTCCTTCCAGCTTGGCGATCACACGGTCTTTCTCGACGTCGAGCCGTATGAACTGCCCACCGCCGACCGACTTCGACTCCCGCCTCAGATCCTCCTTGAAAACCGTGAACTCGCCGTAGGTCCCCAGCAAATCAGGCGTGCCCATCCCCGAGAGAACCTTGAACTCACCAGACCCCGGCGACTCCTCGGGCGGCGGATAATTCGCCGGCATCCGGTAAATCGTCGTCGTGATCCCATTCTTTACCATATGGTTCCAGAAAGCGTCGCCCCGCCGCAGGTTCTCGATCCCGCCCGAATCCAGCGGGATCCGCCACCGCCCGAACGTCCAGGCCTTGTCCGGATCCGCCGGCCCGAACGCCTGCGACGTGGACAGGAACGGCTGTACCGGCCAGGCCGAACCCTCCGGATTCGGCTTGCGATGAATGAAGTCATAAATCTGGTGTGTGCCCGGCCGCGAGCCCGAAATGAAATTCGCCCAGGCCACCGGACTCTGCGGCGGCATGCTGGTGCCGAACGGGGAATAGTCGCCCAGCGCCGCCAGTCGGCTGAAATTCGGCAGCCGATCCTCGTCCATCAGACGCTCGAGCAGGATCGGGTCGAGCCCGTCCATCCCGAGCACCAGTACCTTTACATCGCTGGGATTCTCGACCTGCTCGCCCGAGCTACAGGACGGCAGCAACGAGAAAAACGGAACCAGGCTCAGC
Organism: Phycisphaerae bacterium; assembly: GCA_030612705.1. GTDB lineage: Bacteria > Planctomycetota > Phycisphaerae > UBA1845 > Fen-1342 > JALSRY01. Next base: position 39,452 of record JAUWNI010000010.1, read on the forward strand.
AAAACGAGTGTTTTCAGGTAACCTTCTCGGAACACAGCAGTGACTTTCCGTCCATGTACTTGGGTTTGTCCACGCCGAACAGTTCGAGCGTCGTCGGTGCCAGATCGATGATATTCGCGTTTTCGGGATTCAGTTCCAGATTACTAAACAGCACTCCCGGAGTCAGTGCCGGATGCACGCAGTGATCTCCGCTCCAGGCTTTCACGTTGTCGGCGAAGACCTTCGGGCCGCACTTGCCGATCGCCGCATCCCACGACACGCGCCAACCCTCGCTATAGCCGACGATCACGTCGGGGGCGTTTTCCGTATACGGGCCTTTGTAGACTGACGTGCTCGTTACCGCCTCCTTGATCGCGACCGCGTCCTTCTCTTCGTCCACCAGCCCGGTCAGCTTCTCGGCCAACTCCTCTATGAGCGCCTTCGCCGCCTTGCCCGGCTCGACGATGCCGTCCGCCTCGCGGCCTTTCTGATTGATGTATATCCCCGCCAGCCCCACCGCATAGGCCCGCGTCTGACTCCAGTCGATGTCCGCCAGGTACGACTTGTCCGCGACCGTCTTGCCGTCCTTCAGCTTCAGATACCCGTTCTCACGCAGCCAGGTGTTCAGGTCCACCCCGCGGCGGAACGTCTTGAAGCCGTGGTCCGACATCACGAACAGCGCCGTCTTTTCGTCAAGTTGCGCCATCGTCCGGCCGACCAGGTCGTCCATCCGTTGGTACATTTCCTTGATGGTGTCGCGGTGCGACTCGCGCTGCTCGTCGGTCAGGGCCGGGTGCTTGTCATCAATGAACCGGAAGAACATGTGCTGGATGCGGTCGGGCCCGTCGAAGACGCATACGACCGTGCCGCGCCTTATCCGATTGAGCGCGTCGAAGAACATCTTCTCGCGCTCCTCGTGAATGTCGTACGCCTGTTCGAGAAACGCATCCTCGCTCATCAGCTTCTCGGATAGCGACCAGGTATCCTCCGCCAATCCCAGCGTCGAGAACGAACCCTGCCGCCGCGCCAGATAGCTCGAAAATACCACCGGATGCGAGATCGGCATCACCGGCTTGTCGGGATCGACCTGCAACGGCGTGCAGTACATCTCGAACGGCTTGGCAAACCGCTTCAGGTAAAACTTGCAGATGCCGCGTACCTTGAAGCCCGGTGCCGCCTTGAACTCGATCTTCACCCAGTCGCTGTGCTCGTTCAGCTTTAATGAAACCTGCTGACCGTTGACGTGCAAAGTCGCGCCGGGCTTGCCGTTCTTGTTCTCGGTGATCTTGAACGGCAGCCGCAGTTCGGCACCGTCGGCCCGCAGGCTGTTAGCCGGCCCGCGCAGGTACGACCGCACGCTGCTGCTGTTGCGATGCACGAGGATCCGGTCGCCGCCGACGTCGCCGTCCATCGTCGCCCCGGTCTCGCCCTCCTCGACGTAATACGAGAACATCCCCTGCGTCCCGCGCAGATCGGGCACGCACATCGCCGAAAGCTGCAAACCCTTGAACTTGTCCGGCGGGAACGTGATCGGCACCCGCAAAATCAAGCTCGTCAGACCGTTCTCACCCAGCACCGTCCAAAACGGCTTGCTCTTGCGCAGTGGCGTGATCTCCGGCTTGCTCAGCGGAATCAAGTATTTACCCAGCTTCAGCTTGCGACGCGGCTCGGCCATCCGTACCGACGAAATCGTCGGATGATAGCTCGGCGTCCGCGCGATGAAGTCAAAAATGTTGTGCTTGCCCGGATTCGTCCCCGTGCTGAACGATGCCCACGCGACCGGCGAAATCGGCGGCCAGGTCGAGCCCAGTCGCAGGTACGTCCCTTGCTCTTTCAGCTTCGCCAGGTTCGGCAACAATCCTTCTTTCAGAAACCGCTCGGTCAGCGTCGGTTCAAGACCGTCCAGCCCGAGGACCACGACCCGCTTGACCTTCGCCTTGGCGTAACGCTTGCGGCCGCGAATCGCCCACCACAGCAGGAAAAACGGAAAAAAAACGATGATCGCGATCGCCGAGGCCAGCGCGATGAAAATCGCAAAGAACGAACTCAGCAGCGCGATCCCGGCCCCCGGCCCGATGTAGGCCAATTGCTCGGCCGCACCCGAATCAGATACTTCGCCACGCAACAGCAAGTAGACGCAAAAAACGATCACACTCGCCAAAATCCGCGTCAGCGTCGTATTACCCACTGTCCGAATCGACGAGAATGCCCAGCGCGCGTCAGCGCGCCAAGCCCGACACCGCGGCATTTGCAGTTGCACTGTGAACATCCGTCTCACTGTATTATTCCAAATCACGGTTTGTCGTCGCCAGGCTCATCTTCGGTTTCGCCCGCCGGCTGACTCGTCGCCTCCTCGGGCTCATTCGGTTCCTCGTCGTCCACCGTGCCCACATAGCCTAACGACTCTAGCTGATCGATCGTGGCCTGATCCACAGGCTTCTGCGTGATAACCACCCCCGGTTTGGTTTTCATGTTTATCTCGATGATCTTCCCCATCAACTGCGCGAGTTGCTTGACCTGTCCCGGGTACTGCTGACCCACGTCGTACATCTCCTCCGGGTCAGTCCCCAGATTGAAAAGCTCTTGCCGCACACTATCCTTCGACATCGTCCCGTCGGGCAGCTTCCGCGGCGGGATCGCCGTTAAGATCAGCTTGGTCGTGTCCGCGAAGATCGCATATTGCCGCGGCCCGGACTTGGTCCCCTCCGCGAATCGTATGAGCGGCATGTCCGGCAAACGACCCGAAAGATGATCAACCAGCGAGACGCCCTGCAAATTCTCCCCCCGCGGCAAGCGAAGCTGTTCCAAAAGCGTCGGCATCAGGTCGATCAGGCTCGCCAGCCGACGCACGCGTTTGCCCGCCGGCAAAATGTCCGGCCAGCGCAGAACCAGCGGCACGTGCAGGTCCGTCTGGTACTGCGAGTAGCCGTGCTCCCAAATGCCGTGCTCGCAAAGCGCTTCCCCGTGATCAGCGATAAGAATTACGTAGGCATCATCCCAGAGCCCGCGCTCCTTCAGACCCGCCACGAGCTGATTGAGATAGAAATCCACCTCCGCCACCCCCGCGTCGTAACGGGCCGCCCAGTACTCGCGATAGCCCTTCAAACGCTCGTACCGCTCGGGATCGGAAGTCTCCGCCGGCGGTTTCTTGAGATACATATTGATCGCCTGGAACTCTTTCGGGTTCAGCACCTGCTTGTTCTGGTTCTTCTCGACCTGCTCCATCAGCGGGTCCATGAACCGCGGGGCCGCGTTGTACGGGCCGTGCACGTCCATGTAGTGCAGGTATAGAAACATCGGCTGGGCGGAATCGCGGCCTTCGTCCAGCCAGTTGAACAACGCCCGATTCACCAGTTCGCCGCGCACCGTGTTGTCGGCAAAGCTCGTGTCGTAATGGTCGAACCCCTGCCCGAAGCCGTACTCCATCCGCAGAAACTTGGCCGCGACAAAGCCCGCCGTCTGATACCCGCCGGCCAGCATCACCTCCGCCAGCGTGTCGAATTCATCGATCAAGACCGATTGGTACGCCTTTTTCCCCTCCTCCATATCGGCCACGACGCGATAGCTGGTCGCCTTGTGTACGCCCGGATAGTACGAAGTAAACAGCGTCGCCACCGACGGCAGCGTCCACGGCGCTGCCGCGATGCAACGCTCGAACGTCACCCCCTCCGCCGCAATCGAGTCCATCGTCGGCGACAACATTTGACGGCTGCCGTACGCCTCCAGCCGATCCGGCCGCAAAGCATCCACCAGAATTACAATCACGTTCGGCGATGCTGCACCTTCCGGCAGAATCCCGATCTTGGCTTTCCGCGCCGTCGGCGAGGGTGCCTCGGTGGAATCACTCTTCCGCTCACACCCGAATAACCCGAAGCCAAACAGCAGCGTTAGTGCGCTTAACGTTAAAACACGTCTGTGCGTGGACATACACATTCCCTCGATCATAGGCCCTTCGCTGCCACCCACCGGGTTGCAATGGAATCAGGATGACAGATCGTCGAAGATACCACATGGCTTTCCGAATGCCAACTCCGATTGCACCCGCGAGCCATGAGGAGCCGCTGACCTGAAGTCCGCGCGGCGCCGCGGAGACGGCATTTTACCCTTCCCGAAGGACCGCGCGGACTGAAGTCCGCGGCTCTTCCGAATATCAATCAGCCAGCACGCGTCTTATCGGCCACTCGGGACTCCTGGTCCTGGATATCATCGGAAAATCGCCCCTCCGTTTACCCCTGCTCGGCGCGTCGCTCCCACGCCGCTTCCGCCTCCGCAAGCTCTCGCTTTAACGTCTCGAACTCCTCGCGCAGCCGGGCGACGGCCTCGCCGTCGCGGTACACATCCGGATCGGCAAACTTGGCCTCGAATCCTCCGATCCGCTCCTCATGCTCCATAATGAATGCTTCCAGTTCATCCAATGCCATGCGATCGAACCGGGACCGCTTCCGGAGCTTCGTTGCCGGCTTGCCCGCGGATCGCCGGCGGCGTCCGCGCGGACCGCGTTGACTGCTCACATCCGCCTTCGCGGGCTTGGTCTCCGCTTCCAGCTCTCGGATGTAGTCCGAATAATTCCCGTTATATTGCGCGTGCTCGCCTGCCCGCATCACCAGTAACCTCCTCACAATGCGATCCAGGAAGTACCGGTCGTGGCTCACCGCAATGATCGTCCCGGGGTAGTCCTCCAACGCTTGCTCGAACGCCTCTCGCGACGGAATATCCAGATGATTCGTCGGCTCGTCCAGAATCAACACGTTCGGCGACTCCAGAATCAGCTTGCACAAACGCACACGCGACTGCTCTCCGCCCGACAAGTTCCCCACCGACTTGAACACGTCGTTGCCGGTGAACCGAAACCGGGCCAGAAAAGAACGCGCCGTCAGATCGTCAAAGCCCGGCCGCACCGCCAGGATTTCGGACAGCACGGTCCCGGCCGGGTCGAGATCGCGCGCCTCCTGCGCGTAGTAGCCGATCATCGCCTTGGCATCGACCTCGATCCGGCCGGCGTCGGCCGCCACCTCGCCGAGAATCAACCTCAAGAGCGTGGTCTTGCCCGTGCCGTTCGGACCGGTGATGCCGAAGCGCTGCCCGGTGTCGATTTCCAGTGACAGATCCTCGAACAAGGCTTTCTCGCCGTAACGCTTCGCCGCCCCGCTGACCTCGACGATCGTGCGACCCTTTTGCAGACTCGTTTGCCGGCGCTCGGGGCTCTGGTTGGCGGCGGTGAAATCGAGTTTGATGCCCCGCTTGGCGGCGGGTTTTTCCAGCACGAACTCACTCTGTTCGAGTCGTCGTTCCAATCGCTTTCGACGCCCCTGGGCCTCCTTGGTGCGCTGCCCAGCCATGTGTTTGGTGATAAACGCCTGTTCCTTATCGATGAACGCCTTGTCCTTTTGGTATTGTCGCTGTTGCGTCAGTTCACGGAGCTTGCGAACGTGGACGTAATTGGTGTAGTTGCCGGGATAGGATGTCAGCCGCGTGTGCTCGACCTCGATCACGCGTTGGACCAGCCGATCGAGTAGATAGCGGTCGTGCGAGACGATCGCCGCCCCGCCGTGATGACCGGCCAGAAACTTTTCAAGCCAGCGGACGGCGTCGATATCGAGATGGTTGGTCGGCTCGTCGAGCAGCAAGTACGACGTATCCTGCAACAACAGCTTGGCCAGCGCCGCCCGGCACTTCTGCCCGCCCGACAACGCCGCCATCGGCAACGACCGGTCGGCTTCGGTGAACCCCAGCCCCCCGAGTATCTCATTGAGCCGCTGCTCAAACGTATACCCGCCCGCGGCGATGAACTCGGCCGTGACGCGATCGTATTGTTTCATCAACTCGTCGAGCTCCGGCCCGTCGTGCCGTCTGGCCATCTGCTCGGAGAGGGCTTGTTGCTTGCGCTCCAGCGCGAACACGTCGGCAAACACGCTCAGCACCTCGTCGTGCAGCGTGTTGTCCAATCCGACCTCCGGCTCCTGTGACAAATAGCCGACGTCCATCCCCTTCGAGCGCGTCACCGTGCCGAGGTCCGGCTCGATCTGCCCGGTGATCAATCGAAACAGCGTCGTCTTTCCCGCCCCGTTCGGCCCGACCACGCCGACGATCTCGCCGGAGTGCAACTCGACCGAAACGTTATCGAGGACGATCTGCCCGCCGAACTGCTTGCTGACGTTTTGGATATTGACTGTGCCCATGGCATCGTTCGTAACCGATTGCGCGGACCGACCGACCGCGGAATCCTTGAGTTTACACGCGGGAGCGCGCCAGGCAAAACTCAGCCGGCGCTCGCGCTTTGTGAACATTTCGAACCGTTGGCAAGAATCCATGTTATAATACAATTATCGGCACGGCCCAGGCCGCTCGGCGGGGAGGCCGTGGCCCGCGTCAGCATATCTCATTCAGAGCGGAGTACATGTCATGAGATGCCAGAGTCCGACAGGCTTGCCCGTGTTGACGGCGATCCTATGCGTTGCAGTGCTTCCGATCGCTCACGCCGACGTCACTATGGAAATCGTGCCCGTGCCCAACTGTTCGGGCAACGGCGATCCCTACGAACCGGAATTCAGCAGCAGGACACATCACACGTTCGATTTGCTCGTACACGTGCCGGACGACCCCTGGGGCTCTGACGACTGGATGGGGGCCGGGCTATATGCCGACCTGGGCATCGGCACGTTCTTCCAGGCGACACTGGGTGGCCTCGTTCCTCCTTCGGCCGAGGTGATCGAGCAGTCACCGGCCACGGAGTTCGACTGCTACTACACCTGCCCGGGCTTCGAGTTGGGCAGCATGGGCTTTGCCACCCCACCGATCGAAACCCCAACGTCGCTGTACGCGGAATGGTATGATACCGCCTACACCGGACCCGGCACATTCCAACTTGCGCGGTTGACTATCATCTTGCCGGAAACGCTCGTCCTCACATTTGCTCAGCCGGTGGTCGGGTCAACCGTTGGATGGATCGAGATGCTCATCTCGGCTGGAGACTGCGGTGACGGCCTTTGCCCCTTCGACTTTCCACTATACGTGACCTGTCGGGGCGACCTGACGCAAGACGGATTCGTGGACCAGGAGGATCTCGGTGTCCTTCTGGCGTCATATGGCGTGGACGCCGATGGGGATGTCGACGGTGACTGCGATACGGATATCGCTGATCTGGCCTACTTCCTTTCGCTCCGCGACGGCGATTCCGACGGTGTGCCTGATCGCTGCGACATGTGCGATGGTGGTGATGACGCCATCGATACCGATGAGGATACCGTTCCCGACGCGTGTGACGCATGCCCGGACTACGACGACAGCGTCGACACGGATGGCGACGGCGTGCCGGATGTCTGCGACACGGAACAATGTCCGCTTGCGCAACTGATCGCGGACGACGCTCCCGACCCGGAAGTCTTCGCCACTTCGGTCGCGTCGCACGGCGACCTCGTCGTCGTCGGCAACATCCGCGATCCACATGCCGGCGAGGATTCCGGAGCCGCGTATTTGTTTCGTCGGCAAACCAGCGGAGAGTGGGTACAAGAGGCGCGGCTTGTCGCCTCGGACGCCGCGGAGCGTGACCGGTTCGGGTACGCGGTGGCAACCGACGGCACGCGAATCATCGTCGGGGCCAAGAGGAAAGACGTTGCCGGAGAACTGAACGCGGGCGCCGCTTATGTGTATCGATACGAGGGCGACGGCTGGATGGAAGAAGCCGTGCTGACAGCTTCTGACGCCGACTACTATGATTGTTTCGGTGCCTGCGTGGATATTGATGGCGATTCGGTTGTGGTCATGAACGCGGCCCGGTCGTGGCAACACGATACGGGGTCTGCGTATATCTTTCGCCTTGACGGGGGGACTTGGGTTGAGGAAGTGAAGCTGCCCCCAAGCCAGCTCAGGTCGGTTGCGGTCGAAGCCGATCGCGTTGCGGCGGGTAATGACGGCGTTTCGGCGGGAGCCGTGAACGTCTACCGCCGAGAGAACGCCGCGTGGGAGCTTGAAACGGTTCTGACAGCCAGTGACGGGCAAGGGTATGATAATCTTGGGAAACGAATCTCAATGAGCGATGGTCGCATCATCGCGGGCGCGTGGGGCGCGGATGTCGAAGAAGCCGAAGATGCCGGGGCGGCGTATGTCTTCGCCTGGAACGGAACGGACTGGATTGAGGAAGCCAAGTTGGTTGCCTTCAACCCGGTTGACCGGGGCTACTTCGGACTCGCCGTGGCAATTGATGGCGAGCGGGCGCTCGTGCGCGGCGGGTACGGACCATTCTGGGATCGACGTTTAGGTGTCGATGTCTTTCGGAACAATGGAGCGGCGTGGGACCGACAAGCGCGGCTGACGACACCCTTCACGGCCAGCCGCGGGCCGACTACTTTCGCCCTGGACGACGATCGGGCGATCATCGCCACCGTGCACCACTATTGGTCCGGCCCTAACACCGGTGAGATTTATGTCTTCGCGGTCGGCGGCGACGACTGCAACGGCAACGACTCGCCGGATGCGTGCGATCTAGCGCGCGGCACGTCGACCGACTACAACCACAACGGCATCCCCGACGAGTGCGAATGCCTGGGCGACCTCGACGACGACAATGACGTTGACCTGGACGACCTCATGCAACTACTCGCCCACTACGGCCTGACCGAGGGCGCGAGCTACGAAGACGGCGACCTAGACGCCGACGCCGATGTTGATATGGCCGACCTCGCGCTGCTGCTGGCCTTCTACGGCACGATCTGCCCATAGCAATCCGCCGCAAAATCATCTAGTGTTTTGTTACACATCGCTTGATGGGTGCCATGCCCAAGTGAAGCGCGGCTATGCTGGCCCCGTATCCATATGATCGTGCGTGATCATGTAGCAGAGCCGGGTCGTCCCCGGCCCGGAAGTCCGGCGTGAGGACACGCCGGCTCTGCTGGAGAAAGAACACGTAGGATGGGCACTGCCCATCATTTCCTACTTGTTTGCTTGATCGGACGGCGCCTTCAGGTAGCATGCTCTTCGTATGAGGAGTTGTGTTGGCTGCCTTCCAAGAAGGTGAGGCAGGCAAGCCATCTCGGCGAAAGCCCCTCGCATAACGGGTGTTTCACGATGGATCCACAACGTGAAAGGGGTATGTCATGTCGAGTGTAACCGCTTTTCGTGCTCTCGCCTTGGTGCTTGCCGGCCTGCTTTGGACGAACGCAACCGTATACGCCCAAACCATCTGGTACGTCGACGACGACGCGCCGAACGACCCAGGCCCCGGTGACCCGACAGTCAGCGATCCGGACGAGAATGGCTCCGCCGAGCACCCGTTCGACGCGATCCAGGAAGCGATCGACGCGTCAACCGACGACGATCTGGTCACGGTGGCGACGGGGCTCTACCACGGCGAGGGCAACAGGAACCTGGACTTCGGCGGCCGGGCGATCACGGTACGGTCGGAGGCCGGTCCAGAGACGTGTGTGATCGAATGCAAGGGGGACGAGCGCGGGTTCCGCTTTCAGACCGGCGAAGAACTGAGCTCGGTGGTGGACGGGTTTACGATCAGCGGTGATGTCGATGGAGGCGGGGTCGGCGTCTCGTTCACTGGCAGTAGCCCGACGATTTCCGATTGCGTGATCACGGCGTTTGGAGACGGCGGCATCCTTTGCTACTGCCAAAGCGATCCGTTAATCGTCCGTTGCGAGATCACCGAGAACACGTCGTACCGGGACGGCGGCGGCGTCTGCTGCGATGATCAATGCTCCCCGACGCTGGTTGCCTGCACGATCACCCGGAACTCAGCGGGGGGGTGGGGGGACGGCGGCGGCGTCTACTGTGCCTATGACTGCACGCCGATGATCATAGGCTGTGAGATTGCCGAAAACACGTCGTACTGGGACGGCGGCGGCGTGTACTGTGGCTCTGACAGTGACCTGATCATTGCCGACAGTGTGATCGTTCGCAACGTGGCGCGCGGATGGATGGGAGGGGGAGGAGGTGTCTATGGCAGAGGAGACAGCCTGACGATCCTGGATTCGATCATCCGTGACAACAGGGCAAACTGGTATGGCGGGGGTATCAAGTCTGAAGCCGACCTGTCCACGATCACTGGCTGTGACATCAGCGGGAATGTCGCTTACACGTATGGGGGCGGCGTGGACGGTTGGGGGATGCTCACCATCTCCGACTGCACGATCGATCGAAACATGACCAGCTGGGAGGGCGGAGGTATCAATTGGGGTGGAGGTGATGTGACCATCAGCCGTTGCACCATCAACGGTAACCGGACGGGTGCGGGCGGCGGCGGCGGCGGCGTCCGTTGCGGAGGCGACGCCAGGTTCACGAACTGCCTTGTCGCCGGGAATGTGGCCGGGGAGTATGGTGGCGGCGGCATTTACGTTGAGAACACCATGTCGCTCACCAACTGCACGCTGACCGGCAATTCCGCGGGAGGGGACGGCGGCGGCGCCATCTACTGTTCGGAATGGGGCGGCAACGCGACACTCGCCAACTGCATCTTGTGGGGAGACTTCCCGGATGAAATCGACCCGGCGGCGGACGTGGTCGCGACGTACAGCGATATTCAGGGCGGATGGCCGCGCGGCGAAGGGAACCTCGATGTTGATCCCGAGTTCGCGTTTGTGGACGACACGCACTTGATGCCCGGGTCACCGTGTGTCGACACCGGAACCAACCATCCGCCGGACGGTCTGCCATCGAACGACCTAGACGGCCATTCACGCAATCTTGACGGCGATGACGACGGTAACCGCGCCGTCGACATGGGGGCGTATGAACTCGATCCCGACGATCCGACGATCGCCTATTCGCCGGGGACCATGGAGTTCGTGGCCTATCCCGGGGAGGTCGACGCATTCGAGGGTGCGCTCGCGATCCGCGGCTGCGGAGGGCACGTGTCGGGGGATGCGCTTTCGTGGTACGTCGAGGAATCGTGTCCCTGGCTTGCCGTGGATCCGTCCAGTGGCGAGTCGGAGGGGGAGGTGGACGAGGTTACTATCAGCGTGGATGCCACCGGGTTGTCGCACGGCACGTACAGTTGCGCGCCGCGGATTTTCGCTAATTCAGCCGACAACAGTCCGCGCACCGTATGGATCACACTGCACGTCGCGAGCGGGTATCCCGCGATTCAAATGCTCATCGACGCCGCCGAGGATGGAGACACGGTAGTCGTTCCAGACGGGACCTACACCGGGCCGGAGAATCGGAATCTGGACTTCCGCGGCAAGGCGATCACGCTCCGCTCGGCCGGCGGTCCCGAGAACTGCGTCATCGACTGTGAGCACGACGGTCGCGGCTTCATCTTTCAGAGCGGCGAAGGGGCCGAATCGATCGTCGACGGCTTCACGATCACGAATGGCGTGGCCCTCAACGGCGGCGGGGTCTATTGCTGGGACGGTGATCCCACGATTCGTGCCTGTGTGATCGTCGAAAACACCGCCGCGGGGGCCGGCGGCGGAGTGGCGTCTTCCGGCTCCAACAGCCCCACGTTGATCGACTGCGTCATAACACAGAACGCCGGTGGCGGCTATTATAGCAGGAGGTCCGGCAGCCCCACTTTCGTCGATTGCGCTATCACACACAACACAGGTCCCGGAATCTATCTCGGGCGGTACAACCATGCGAGCATCATCCGGTGTACGTTCGAAGCGAACACGTTGTCGGGTTATGGTAGCGGCGTTTGGTGCGGGGAACGCAGCCACCCCTTGATAACCGATTGCACCTTTGAGGCAAACGAGGCCAGAGAAGGTGGCGCGGTATATTGCGGCATGTACGCGTACCCCACCATTTCAGGATGCACGATCAGATCGAACACGGCTTCGTCGACCGGTGGAGGAATTGCCGGCGACTGGGACAGTAGTCCCACAATCCACGATTGTGTAATCGTCGCAAACGAGGCGCGTTATGGTGGTGGCGCCATCTACTTCTCCAAAGGAGAACCAACGATCCTGAATTGCCTCGTGTCGGGAAACTCGACGCAATCGGGAGCCGGCGGGGGTATCTTGTGCGTCCGAACCACTCCGACTATCGCAAACTGCGAGATCGCGGGAAACACGGCCGAGTTAGGCGGCGGCATGTACTTCAGTGAGAGCAGCCCATTTGTCACCAACTGCACAATCGCGGGGAACACGGCCGAACACGGCGGCGGCATCCGGGCTCGCTTTGACAGCGATCTGGTAATAGCTAACTGCATCTCGTGGGACAACCAAGCATCCGTCTCGGGTGACGAGATCAGCCTTGGGGATCCGAACTACCCGGCAAGCGTCACGGTCCATTACAGCGACGTAAGGGGTGGTGACGAGGCCGTGTACGTCGAAGCAGGCAGCTCGCTGGTTTGGGGTGACGGCAACATCGACGCCGATCCGCTCTACGTCGATCCGGACGGCCCGGACAACGATCCTGATACCTGGGAGGACAACGACTATCACCTCTCCGGCGAATCGCCGTGTATTGACGCGGCCGACAACGACGGCGTGCCGGCGGGGGTGACCGCCGATCTCGACGGCCGACTACGCTTCGCGGATCGGATTGCAACGCCGGACAGCGGAAATCCCGGCGCGCCGGGACCGCCGATCGTGGACATGGGCGCGTACGAGTACCAATGTACGGGCGATCTAAACGGCGACGGCGAAATCATGATCTCCGACTTGGCTATCCTGCTCGCCGGCTACGGAGCAACCGGCGGAGCCGCATACGCCGACGGAGACATCGATCAGGACGGCGACGTGGACCCGTCGGACTTGGCAGCTTTACTGTCGGTCTACGGCACGATGTGCCAATAACCGTTAACACGTTGGCGGGCCTCGTGCCTCGACAGAGCCAATGACACTTCCGGCGGGCTTCGGCGCGGGCCATGTCGATTGCGGATTGACGATTGACGATTGTGGATTGCACTGCCTCACCCGCGACATCCACTGGGCTCACACCTCTCATCAATCCGAAATCCACAATCTGCAATCCCCAATCGAGACGTCCGCCCCCCGTGGGGGGCGTCGGGTGGCGCAATATTTCTACATTCTACGTCCGCCACGGGGGGGCCGGACGCGACACGCCTTTCGCGGCGGCCTACGACGGCTAATCCATAGAC
>JAUWNI010000177.1 GCA_030612705.1 Phycisphaerae bacterium
GGCCAGCGGCTGGTTGATCAGGAACAGGACGAGGTCGGCGAAATCCGGCTGGGGGAGCCGTCGCCGCGAGCGGTGCGGCGGGTGTATCTCGAGGCGGACGGGGTCTGGCTGCGTCGGCAGAAGTCTCGGCGTCCGCGGGCGCCGGACCGCCGGCGGCGGGCGATGGTGCAACGCCGGCGGGCGACGGTGCGCCGGCGGCGGGCGACGGTGCGCCGGCGGCGGGCGATGGCGCAACGCGGGCGCAGGCCGGCGGGTTGCTGTTGTACGTGGGAGCGAGATACAGCCAGTTGCACCAGACCGGCCGCCAGCGATGGAACGCGGTGGACAAGCAGGTGCTCGTGGAAGCTGAAAATATACGGTCTTTTGGCCGCCAATGGGCTTGGCAGGTACAGCGGCGGTTTGACTTGGCCCGCAGTCCGAATCAACTTTTCCTGAGCGATGGCGAGGACGGTCTGCTCCGCTTGGCGCGGCGTCATTTCCGGTCGGCCTTGGTGCAGCTCGATCGCTTTCACGTGCATCAGCAGTTGGGACGGGCTTTCGGGCCGCGGACGCCGGGCTATCAGACTGCTTTGAGCGCGTTGTGTCAGGGGCGCCTGGGTGAGGTGCGTTCGCTGTTGGCGTTGCGCGGCGCGGGACCGCGGCGGGCGGTGTGTCAGGAAGTTCGCACGTACCTGGACCGGCACGAAGCGCTGCTGTGGACGCATCGCGAGTGGGAGCGGCGTACCACGGTCCGCAAGATGGGCAGCGGCGTGATCGAGAAGACGATCGAGACGCAGATCAACCGGCGAATGAAGAAGCAGGGCATGAGCTGGTCGGCGCCTGGTGCTCGCCGGCTGGCCAAACTGCGCGTGCTGCATCCGGACCGGCCGCGCTGGGAGGCGTTCTGGGCACGGTCGTTGTCCGAGACCAGACAGCACACACCCGGTGATCCGGCAGCGGAGGGGTCCTGAGAGCGTGGTCGTCGTATGAAGGTGTCCTGAGAGCGTGGTCGTCGTATAGTACGTAGGCCGTCGGGGAGGATAGGGCTTCGCTGGCGAGCGACCCGAGCGCCCCGACGGTGGCTATACGGCAGAGGGATCAGGCTTGCGGCCGTCGACTGCGAGCCTGTCCTCTCCTTCCCATCTGCCGGTAGCCCCCAAAGCGATAAACGCATCTGTCGAAGCTCTGGGAGGGTACCCAGAACAAGAACGCGTCGTGAGCCCAAAAATCAAATACCCCAACTTAGGGTTACACTACCAGCCTGTCTGGGATCCTCGTGCTCAGTCGCCCCAACGTGGATCCGTGATAATATGAATGGCTGGATGCCCATTTGTTTTTGCATTTGGAGATGGATCGATGACGTTAGCTGACCCACCTCCGTTTGTCGGGTTGGAGGATTCGCGAGCGGCTTCCCTTGTTCGTCTACGCGAGGCGGTCGCCCCGATCCTCGCGAACAACCTCCTTCCCCATTTCACCGACCACAGCGTCGAGCATTCGGACAACCTCATTCGCCTACTGCACGAGCTTACGGCCCCGCTGACGAGTACGGCTCATCCCCTCAATGCCGACGAACTGGTGATCCTCTATTCGGCATGCTACCTCCACGACGTCGGGATGCAGTACGAGCACATCTTCGAACTCGACGTCGTCCCCAAGAGTGAACGCTGTGTGCCATGGCAAGACCTCTCGGACCGGATCAAACGCGATGTCCTGCGGAAATACCACCATGTCGCTTCCGCGAAGCTCGTTCAGCTTTCCACGACGACCGTCTCGCCGCCGATCGGGCTGGTTCTCAGCGCGGACTACCAGCCTGCGCGAGTTGCTGCGCTGTGCGAAGCCCACTGCCTGGACACAGACTGTGACCGTTACCGGGAACTGACCGCGCAGGGGCCGAACCTCCGGATGGACCTGCTGAGCGGCTTGCTGCGGATGGTTGACATCCTCGATGAATCGCGTCGCCGTGCGACGCGAGAACGGGCCCGGACACTTGATCTGGACCTTGTTTCGCAGACGCATTGGTGGCGCCACTACTACACGGAGAACGTCACGTTCGATCCACGGGAGAAGATGATCTGCCTTCATTTCGATTTCCCGCGCGGGTGGGTCGACGAATACGCGCGGGTCGTACCCGAACTACAGCTACCCTGGGTGAAGGCCGAACTGGAGCGGCATCGCGTCATATTCGGCAAGAACGATCTGGCGTGGAACGTCACGCACCGAGTAGGCAGTCTGCCATACAGCACGACCGGGGTCATGCCTGACACGGTTCTGACCCAGATGGTGAAAGAACTCCGACGCCGTCGGGTGCAGGAGAGCGACACGCAACGTGCCGCCGACCTCAAGGCGTTCGACGAAGCTCAACCTCTGCTGCAACGCCAGCGCGACGAACTTAAAGAGCAACGCCAGACGCTTCCGCCGGCAGACCATCTGCGGCGGCTGCACGCCTACGCTCGCGATCGCTGGGAGCTCGGCGGGACACGCGCTGCGTGCATGATGCTTCGATTCGAGTTCGAGCGGGACTCCGGACAGTTGCCACCAGCAGAGCGCGTGACGATGGCCGTCGAGCTGGCGGGGTGGCTCCGGATGGATGGGCAAGCCGACGCCGCACGGCACATCCTTGAGCTGGTGCAGGAAGCCGTGGGCGCGCTCACTGCCCCAAATGATCTGGCGTTTGGATACTGGCGCCTCCTTGCTCGGTGCGCTAATGAATCCGCCGCCCACCCGCTGGGAGACATGGCGATAGAACGGGCGATTCCGCTCGCCAAGACGACCGAGCAGCGGATCGCGCTGCGCGCTGAGCATTTGGAATGGCGGTATCTGCGAGGCGACTTGCCGGAAGCTCCCGGCGACCCGTCTGGCGCCGATGCGGACACAACGCGGGTCGACAGTGAGGCAATCGACGACACCGCCGATGCTGGCGACGGATTCCTGTGTCAACTACGCCCTCGAGTCCGATTTGCCATCGTGAGGTGCCGATTGGCAGCGCATCTGGACGACGCAGATCAGGCTCTAAAGCTGATCGAGACGATCCGAGATGCGGCACCGCCCCAGGTCGATCGCATCGCAGCCGACCTTTGCCGCGCCGAGATCCTGTTTCTGGATGGCCGCGCGGATCAGGCGCTCCAGGCACTCGACGAACTCGCGGCATCTGTGCATCAGTCGCCCTCGGACCTGGAACTGACAATCCTGGACGACCGGACGCTGGTGCGCTTTGCAGAGTTGCAGGTCGATGCGGACTTCTACGAGCGACACGACAGGCGGCGGCTACACGGCATCACGTTTTGGAACGAGTCCGCCGTGCTAGACGGCATGATCGATGCGGACAGGGGACGACACTACGACGCGGTACCGGCGTTCTGGGCGCAAGTCTGTCACACATATCAACGCATGATCTGGCAAGGCCAAACCTGGGCCCACGGCCGGCTTGCACGGGAGTTTCTCAGCATCGGCTGCTTGGCCGAGGCAACCTGGCACTCGATGCTGGCACTCGACGCAGCAACTGCGAAACAGATCGGTGCGGCGGTGCGCGTCGCTGGCGATACCGGCTTGGTCCGAACAGTGGTCGACCGGCTGCTGCGAACCGCGCGGCTCCGACGCCACGCACAGATCGCGTGCGTGATCTTCGGCGAGGTGCTGGATCTTGTGCCCGACGACCAGGTAGCGCAGGTGTCCAGTTTCGTCTGTCACTTGGCTGCTCAGCAGGACGGCGATCGGGGCCTTTGGGGGCGGCTGGAGGCGGCCTGGACGGCCCTCACGGCCTTGATCCCACGCGTAGACGACGAGTCGCGCGGACGCTTTGTTCGCCTTGCGATTGAACACCCCGCATGGCGCAACGCCAGCCCCCAGCGACGGTATCTCATACGAATCGCGCACCGCGCCGCCGCGCGCGGCATCCCCGAAGCGGTTCGGACGGATCTTGTCGAAGCCGCCCTCTCGCTTGCCACAAAGACAAGGTCGGACATGGATTACTCCGATGCACTGAACCTTCTATGCCAGCTCGCACAAGACGGATCGTCGAAGGAGCGCATCGGCGCCATGCTCTTCCCGCCCGATGGTGGGGGCGGCAACATTCTGCTGGGGCAGATCGCCCCACTGTTTGGGAAACACGTTACGGACGCGGACGCCGTAGCGCGCGAAGCCTGCCGACAGATTCGGCTTCAGGTGCAGCGCTTGGCCGCGGACCAGGAGCCAGAAAAACTGGGCTACTTCACGGTCGAATGCACTCGCGACAACCAGAAGGTCGCTGTTTGTGTCGGGGCAGGCGAGCAACATCTCGGCGTGGTGCGTCGCCATAAGCATAGGATTTCGGACTCGGCCTGTACGGAGTTGGTCGACGCGATCCTGGCGATGACCGCCGAATCGGATAACGACCTGAGCAATCGGGCAAGACTCGTGGACGCGCTTCGAGATCTGGCGGACCGGCTTGACGAGCCAACGGCACGACGGGTCGCGGCAACCTTGCGGCCACTGGCTGAAGGGCAGATCGTGGAATCGAGTGTGCTCATGACGGCCGCGGAAGCGCAGCACCCGCTTTCGCGCGTCTCGATCAAGAGCTCGACGCCCGGTCAACTTCGGGGACTCTCGCTTCTCGCCCTTGCCGAAGCTTTGAAGCACCACCCCGGGATCGTCGATGAGTCGCTTGACGGACTCATGGCCGCCGCCCTTACCGACGTTGCCCCCGAGGTGCGCAGGTTCGCGTACGCTGCCGCACGCGGATCTCCGTCTCTGTCGACCGGTGCCCTGTCTGCAGTACTCGTCGGAACGCAGGATTCTGATTCGACGGTTTCCCGCATTGCGTGGAACGTGCTGGCGGAATGGAGATCGCCCAGGATTCCCGTTGAGCTCTGGGACACGGTCGTGTTAGCGCTTCGCAAGGCGACTCGCCATCGCGATCCGAGCGTCCGGCAAGCCGCTGCTGCAGCAGGAGCCAATCTGCTCGCGTTTGCTGCCGATGTTCCGCCGATAGGACGGCACGTAGACCAGATCGTCGCCGAATTCCGTCGTGATCCTCATCACTCAGTCCGCTATCGGGCGTTGAGCCCGCGACTGGAGCCGGAGCACGAGGCACAAGATAGCACGCGCCGACCGGACGCATAGTTCGGGGCAGTGGATAGTGCGGCCGCGACGCCCTGAACGCCGGAGCGGCAGCGGTCCTGGCGGGTGCAAGGAGCTGGCCCTCGACGCCGACATCCCGCTGACCCCGCCGGCGAGCGGGAAGTGCCCGCTCGCCACAGGAGGCCTGCGGACCTCCGCCGGCCGTACCACGGCCGCGCGGAACCATGGCCTGGCCGTCTCCGGCACGGTCCTCAAGGCGGGAGTTCAAGGGCCACGGATAACGGTAACCCTTCTCTGGCCGCTAGCAGTCTGTCGGGCTTTCCACGTGCGTTTTCGGTGGCGGGGGTTATCTTTCCGGCATGGCTACGCGATTTGTGAACGTCGACCGGAACACGCCGATGTTGTTGCCGCCGGACCTACGGGAGTGGGTGCCGGCGGACGACATGGTGCACTTCGTCATCGAAGCCGTGGAAGGCCTGCGGCTTTCGAGGCTGAAGGTCAACCGCCGCGGCAGCGGGTCGGAGCAGTACCCGCCCAAGATGATGCTGGCGTTGCTGGTCTATTGCTACGCCAACGGCATTTTCTCGTCACGCCGCATCGAGCGGGCGACCTACCGCGACGTCGCCGTGCGGTATCTGTCCGGCGACACGCACCCGGACCACGACACGATCTGCACGTTTCGGCGTGAGAACTTCGAAGCGGTCGGGGAGGCGTTCCTGCAGGTGCTGCAATTGGCCCGCGAACTCGGCGTGCTGAAGCTGGGCACGGTCAGCGTGGACGGCACGCACATCGCGGCCAACGCGTCAAAGGACCGCAACGTGCGCTACGACCAGGCCGCCGAGTTGGAGCGCCGGTTGCGACAAGACGTGCAACAGTTGCTGGAGCAGGCCGAGCGAACCGACCGGCGTGAGGACGACGACGGCCAGTCGCTGCCGAAAGAGATCGCCCGGCGTGAGAAGCTGCGTGAGAAGCTGCAGCAGGCCCACCGGCAGTTAGAGCAGCGTGCGAAGCAGCAAGCTCAATCGGAACGGGCCGATTACGAGCAGAAGCTTGTTGAGCGGGAGAAACGGGCTGGCAAGAGCAAAGGCAAGAAGCCCAAGCCACCGCAGGAGACGCCCGACGATCACGAGCAGATCAACCTGACCGACCCGGACAGCCGGTTGATGCGCAAGAGCAAACGTGAAGCGTACACGCAGTCCTACAACGCCCAGGCGGTGGTCGACGCGGAGGGCTCGCAGCTGGTCCTGGGCGGGCACGTCAGCACGTGCGCCAGCGACGCGAACGAACTGGAGCCGGCGTTGGAAAGCATGCCGGAGGAGGTGGGCCGACCGACGACCGTGTTGGCCGACAGCGGCTATGTGAACACCGAAGCGTTTGAGAATCTGGAGGAAGACGGCCTGGAGCTCTACGTGGCGGTCAGCCGTGACCAGAACCATTCGCAACGCCGTTATGACTATCGACCGACGTCGGTGACGAACAAGCCGCCGAAGGTCGTCAAGGATCCACGGTTGTTGGTGATGCAGGAAAAGCTGCGGACCGAGGCGGGTCGGCGGATCTACGCGAAACGCAAACAGACCGTCGAGCCGGTGTTCGGGATCATCAAGAGCGTGCTGGGCTTCCGACAGTTCTTGCTGCGTGGCTTGGAAAAAGTCAGCGGTGAGTGGGGGCTGGTGCGCCTGGCGTACAACCTGAAGCGGCTTTGGGTCCTGAAAACCGCCTGATCCGCTACCCAGCAGCCCCGCGCGCCCGCTGAACGGCCGGCGGCCCGATCGCCCAAGCCCCCGG
Source organism: Phycisphaerae bacterium (assembly GCA_030612705.1). Classification (GTDB taxonomy): domain Bacteria; phylum Planctomycetota; class Phycisphaerae; order UBA1845; family Fen-1342; genus JALSRY01. The sequence goes on from JAUWNI010000177.1 coordinate 6,820, forward strand.
CGTCCCCCAAACCACTGCCGCGATCCAAAATGGTCTCAATCTCGCAGACGGCGTATGCGCCTTCACTTCGCCGACGAGCGCAAAAACCCGCGAGCTAAGCCCGACAGACTGCTAGCCTAAAGAGAGGTTGGGTTCCCTGGAACAGCGACCACCAGATAGACACCTAACTCACGTCGAATACCGCATGCGGTCTGCTGTTGCCCGTCTGCCGCGGCGTCCAGGCATGAACGCCGGTTGAAAAGTGCGGCGCTTGGGGGGTTGCCGGTGGTCGGTTGAAAAGTGCAGCGCCCTGGCCGGCCAGCCGGGTGGAGTGCAGCGGCCAGAGCTACCGCCTCGCCGACGCCAAACGAAAACGCCGTCGGAAGTGAGCCAGGCAGACGACCGAGCGACAACGCGTGCGCTAATGGCTACCGTCTTCTGCTTAATTCCAGCCGGATTTATGTTATAATAAAGAAAAGTCACTTCTGCGTTGAGTTGTGTGCGCCAATATGCTGATGCGACGTGCCGTATCGGCGGCGTCAGGGCGCTGGCCATTCCCGGCTCTGCCACGTGGGCGTCTGCTTAATTTGGGCCGGTTTTGTGTTATAATATAGTAGTGGG
>JAUWNI010000077.1 GCA_030612705.1 Phycisphaerae bacterium
CCGGGCGGACTGAAGTCCGCGGCTCCTCAGGTTGAACCCATCAAGGCTACACTGACGGAGCATTAGTGCCGCCTGTGTATGTACTCTCAGCCACTGAAATAGCTCACGTTCGGCAACAATTCCGCCGCCCGGTGGAAGACGATCTCGTTGAAGCACATCCGCCTGTAGATCGACGCCGCTCGCTGGATCCATGACGGTTCGGCCTTGATGCGGGCGTGATCGCGGCCGAGGTCGCGTCGCAGGCGCGGCAACGCGCTGGGGACCGGGAAATCGGAGCCGAACAGGAGCTTCGCGTGCAGGTTCTGCCGCCGTGCGAGCTTTCGTAGGAAGCCGACCTTGCCCCAACTCGTCAGGGCTGCGATGTCGGCATACAGCGGCGCGTCGGCGAACTCGCCCAGCAACGCGTCGATCAGGGCGGCGTGCGATTTTCGCTCGCCGAAAGGCGTCACCGGCGTCGCCACGTGCGCGACGATCGTGATCGGCATCGCGCCCTCGGTCCGCAGTCGCCGCAGCACGTCCAGCAGTGTTGTGACCGGCCGGTACGCGGGATGCTGGGTGGCAAGCGTGAATTCCTCACCATAGTGCGCCAGGATCGGTAAGCCGAGCCGCGCGCAGCAACGCAGCACGTCGAGCGTCCGCGGATCGGCCACGTCGATGTTCTGATGCAGCGGCATCCATTTGATCAGGCACGCGCCGCGCGCGAAGACCTCCTCAACACAGGCAACGGCGTTCGCCCGATATGGATGCACCGACGCGCCGAACAGGTAACGCTCGGGTCGCCGCCGACATGCATCGTGAATTAAACTGTTCGAGGTATAGATGTCGCCGCCGAGTTGGCCGCGTGTCTCGGGCGGCGATGGTCGCCGACCGTCGTCGTCGTGGTACGCGTCGAACGCCAACAGCACGATCCGCTCGACCGGACCCTCGCCGGCGTAATGCGGCTCATAGAACTTCTCCAGAAACTCATCGAGTTCCGGACCGCCCTCGAGACGCGGGTCGAACCCGAAGTAACGCTTCATCAGCCGCCACGTCGGCCGCCGCAGCGCCCGCGGCGACACGTACGAATCGAGCGCCGGCCCGCCGTTCTCCCGCGCCGGCTCGAATGAAAACCGCTCGCGCGAGTGGGCCGCCCGGCGGGTGTACGTGCAGTGGCAGTGAACGTCGATGATCATGGCCGATCCGTCCGGTCATCGTCGTTGGTCTGCTGCTCCGGTTCTTCCGCCGCCCAGGCGGCCAGATCATCCGCCAGACTGACCGGGGCGGGTCCGCCGGCTCGCATCGTTTCGGTTGACCGCCGGGTTCGCGCGACCGACCTGCGCAGCAGAATCCAGGTCACCAGCAGCACCACCGTCGCCGTCACAATCAGACCGACGATTCCTTTTGACATCGAACGTGTTTCCGGGAGCGTAGCCGTTTGAGAAACGAGCGTGGGACCGTGCCCGACGAGCAGCGCCGCTTGGCGAATCTGTTTTGTCCCGCTGTGATATTGCCGCACCATCACGAAGTAGCCGGTGACGCGAATCGTGGCATTGATCGGAATGTCGCCGGCGTCGTCCGTCAAGATCACCGTGGCGGTGATCGGTTGATCCGCCCGCCACAGTTCCAGTTGCCAGACCGTGCCGAGGTGGCGGTGCTCATCCTGCTCGAACCGCCAAACCTTGTTCCGTCCCACCACGCCCTCGATCGTAATCGGCAGGCCGCGGAAGTCGGCCGGCCGTTCGAGCAGCACGGTCCAGTCATCGATCGGGAGCGGTTCGCGCAACTGACCGGGTGAGGTGCCCATCGTCTTGACGTATTCCAGCACGGCGTAGAAACCGGGCTGTGAAAAGCTGAACGAAAAATCCTCGACCCGCTCCAACGCCGCCCGCACATCCTCCGGCAACTCCCTCGCCGACCGCGTGCTCTGCGCAACCGCGACAGGGACCGAACAAGTAACGGCAAGCAGCGAGACACAAACCAGCAATCGATATGTATGTATCACGGGGCGCAAATTAGAGCTCCGTCGACGCTAATCCAAGCAATTACCGTTGATTGGGTGGCCCACCTCTTTAGAGGTGGGGGGACACGAATGTGTCGTCGATTCGTGTCCCCCACGGCTAAAGCCATGGGCCACCCAACCGTCAATTGACGAGCGACCAAGCACTAGACCCCTCAAACCCTTAACCCCTTGGTTCCTTGGCCCCTCGGCCCCTCCTCAATAATCCCCCTCCTCATCCCAAGGATACGACGGCGCCGATGTGGTCGGGGTGGAACTCGTCGCGGGCGGTGGCTCGTCGGCCGGCTGGTATTCGGCGGGCGCCGGCGCCATCCGCCAGTTTCCCAGCTCCTTGAAAACCAGGATCGCGACCTTGCGATGTTTGGAGCGCATCCGGGCTTCCTGCTCCGGGGTCAGCTCCACCTTGCAGACCACGCGGTACGCGGGCGACGGCAGCCGCGGCGTGCTGATCGGCTCGATCGACTCGATCGCGACCGCCTTGGTCGCATTGTAGATCGCCTCAAACCGCTCGCGACTCTCGGGCGTACAACCGCGACTGACCAGTCGGCGGTAGCCGGCGTAATCCCTGACCAGCCACATCCCCAGGAACTCGTCGATAAACGCGCTGACTTCGGGGTGCCGCGCGCGGACCTCGGCGGGAAACGTCAACGCCGGCAAATGCCGCGGCGTCACGTCAGCCGATTCGGGAGATTGATCGTCGGCATCCGAACTCGCCCCGCCCTCGCACCCGATCAGCAGCCCGACAAAAAAGCCGGCAACAATCCCACAGCGTAGGGATCGGCGAATCATTCGCCCGGCGTGTTTTCTATGGGCCTCGTTCATGGCAACGATGCTAACTCAAGTGCGTGCGCAAGGCTAACTGTCCGTCGCAGAACCCGGCAGCGCCTAAAGATCGTAGCGACCGAGCCCCCGTGTCGGCAGTGGAACTATAGACCGTAGAACGCCTTTCATTCTACGTCCGACACGGGGGTCGGCCGCTACATGACTTTTACCCCGACCTGTTAACCGCGACGGGCAAAGCGGACGGCCTGCCGAAGCCAATTGAGCGCCTCGCCGGGTGCGTCTTCCAGCCCTTCGAAATCAAGTAGGGCGACGCCCGCCCGCATCGCTTCGGAAACTGTCCGGACAAGCTGGTCGGCCTGCCGAACGAACGGATACCACACCGGCAATACCAGACCGAGCGAGTTGATACCGCGGCCGGCCGCCGGACCGAAGACACTCTGCTGCAAATCGAAGTCACTTAACGCGAGTGTCAACGATCGAAACACCTGCACAAAAGCGCTGTCCGGCAAATCCGCAAACGCGGTCTCCGCTTCAGACCAATGCTCGTTGCTGAACCAATGATCGACCAACATGTACCGCCGGTGCCGATCATGAGTCTCCGCCAGCCGAGCGAGCCACGTGAGCGTATCGCGGCGGCGGACGTCGAGATAAGACCGCAGGACTCCGTCCTCATCGAGCTGACCGGCGTCGTCGGAATTCTCGGGATCCGCGATCATTCTCTCCACGTGTACACGCACGGACCGTGCCGCCTGGTCGGGATCAACGCCCGCGACGGCCGCCGCCTGCCGACACGCCGGACAGAAGCAGATGTCGAGCAGTCGTTGCAACCAGGGATGCCACTGGAATTGTCGTGTACGGCCGCGTTCGACCGCCAGATCGGCCATCCAATTGACAAGTTGAAAACCCGCCGGCTCGTAACGCATCAAATCGGCCAGTGTGCCGCGCAGCAATTCGCGCGCGTCGGCGTTGAGCACACAAACACCCGCGGATGGATTTTCGTCACCCCAGGCGTTCCGCGCTCGCAGATGCGGTTCGTGCTCCGGCAAGCTCGTCACCGCCCGCGGGTCCACGCGGAATACCAACTCGACATTGCGTTCGTCGGCGTACTCGCGGAGCCGGCCGAGCACGTCACGTTTGCCAAACCACCGGGCGGCGCGCGGCCTGATCGTCCCGCCCTGGTAGGAATCGAGCCTGGGCGTGAAATGCCAACCGCCCTCGGTCACAAAGATGTGCGGCGGATGGACGGGGTCGAGTCGAAATTGCTCCATCGAACCGGTGACGACCGGAACGGTCAGATGATCAAAGCCGACCTCGCCGAGGGCGCGATCCAGTAGCGTGCCGGGCTCGCCGGCAAAGTCCCAGAGGTGGAAGACCAATCCGAAATTGCCGCTCATCGTGCTTCGTCGCTCCTGTGAAGGCGGCCTGGAAAGACCGCGGATCGCGAGCGCGAGGGTAGCCGATTCGCGCCAAGTCGGCTAGCATCATAGGCGGAAGCTTTAGGGAGTTTGGCCGTTGCCACCAGAAACCGAGGAATACACGCGTTATTGCCCGGATGAAAAAAATACGCGCATTTCCGACGCAGTTTGTCTCGGGCGCCGGCGGGCAAATTTCCACAAATGCCCCGGCTGCCAATTCAACGACGACGAACACGGCACGGCCTCATTCGCCGCGACCATCGTCGGACAACGGCCCAAACCGGCACTCGCCGTGATTACCGAGAACGAGGTGAAGATGATCCAGCAGGTTTTCAAGGCGTACGACGTCCGCGCCACCGTACCGGAACCGCTCAATGAGGACATCGCCTGGCGTATCGGCAACGCCACCGCCCAGTTCCTGCGCACATCCCTCAGTGGCTACGACCGTAGCGACCCCGAGATGAACAAGCTGATTGTCGGGCGCGACATGCGCACCCACAGCCCCGCCCTGAGCCGGGCCTTCATCGAGGGCGTCCTCGCCACTGAAACACCCGTTATCGACATTGGAATGATCGACACCTCGCAGATCGCTTTCGCGACGAACTACCTCAAGTGTTGCGGCGGCGTGCAGACCACCGCCAGTCACAACCCCGCCAACTACAACGGCTTCAAAATCTCCGGGCCCAAGGGCAAACCCATCGGCGCCGACTCCGGCTTGCAGGAAATCGCGCGCATCGCGACGGCAATTTCGCACCACCACGTCGATAAGCTCGAAGACATCGAAACCGTGGACCTCTCCGAGCCGTATCGAGCCTACTTGCATAAATTCCTGCGCGAGCCGCGACCATTGAAGGTCGTTATCGATGCCTCGAACGGAATGGCCGGCCGCTGGTTCCCGATCCTTTTCGACGGCGTGCCGAACCTCGATATCATCCGCCTGAACTTCAAGCACGATGGTACCTTCGTCCACCCGCCGAATCCGCTCGTGCCGGCGAATCTGGAGCAACTCCGCAACGCCGTCCGCGAATCCGGGGCCGATTTCGGGGCCTGCTTCGACGGCGACGCCGATCGCTGCATGATCGTCGACGAGCATGCCAAGATCATCGGGTGCGACCTGCTGACGGCGTTGCTGGCCGGCGAGTATCTGCGCGAAGAGCCCGGAGCCACCATCGTCTACGACCTCCGCTCCAGCCGAGTCGTGCCCGAAACGGTGAGACAATTGAACGGCATCCCACAACGACAACGCGTCGGCCATGTTTACATGAAACGCGCGATGGCCGAGGCCGACGCGGTTTTCGGCGGCGAACTCAGCGGACACTTCTATTTCCGCGATTTCTGGTATTGCGATTCGGGCATGTTGGCGTTTATCGCGATCCTGAACGTGCTCACACGTACCGGCCGGCCGCTCTCGACCCTGGTGCGGCCACTGGAGCAATTCGCCGCCAGCGGCGAACGTAACTTCATCAACGACGACAAGGAAGGCACCTTCAAGCGACTCGCCGAAAAATACAACGACGCCGAAATCGATTACCTCGACGGCGTCACGATCCAATACGACAAGTGGTGGTTCAACGTCCGGGCCTCCAACACCGAACCCGTCCTGCGACTCAACCTCGAAGCCGATACCGACAAGATAGTCAACATGAAGCTCGCGGAACTGGCCCCCCTGCTCGGCGAACCCGCCGTGGAGCATTAACGCCCGTGCAAACCCTCACACCCGAAGCGGATTACGTACACGGCTTCCTCGACGGCGGCGTCGAGTTCGCCGTCGATCGACTCCCGCACCGTAACACCGTCGCAATGTGCTTCCGCATGTTGACCGGCGTCGCCGAGGACCCGCCGGAACTCACCGGCATCGCCTCGATCATCGAGCGCACACTTGCGAAAGGCACCCGGAATTACCAGGGACGGGAACTGGCCGACGCGTTCGACGCGCTCGGGGCCGAATGGGGCAGCGTCAGCGGGCGCCAGTCAACACTGCTGCGCGTGGTCTGCCTGCCGGAGTTCACTCTCGACATCGTCGATCTTGTCGCCGAGATGTTCTGTCGCCCGACGTTCCCCGAGGACGCCTGCGAGGTCTCGGTGCAACTGGCCCAGGAAGAGCTGCGGCACAGGGAGGACGACCCACACGATCTGCTGCGGGTCGACGTGCAACGCCTGACGCTCGGACCGATCTACGGGCGTTTCCCCGGCGGCGAGGCCGAAACGCTGGCGCGCATCACGCCTGAGAAAGTCCGCGCCCATTGGTCAAGCACATACCACGCTGGCCGCCTGCAAGTTACCGCCGCCGGACCGCTCGACGCCGACGCCCTGAGCCAAAAGGTCGACGCCTGCTTCCGCGACCTGGGTAGCCCCACCCGGAGCGCGCGCGAGGAAGCCGACTACGCCTTCACTCCCGACCGCCACCACCGCGAGAAAGATCTCAAGCAGCAGTACATCGGCATCACTCTTCCCGGAACTCCGAAAGGCCACGCCGACTATCCCGTCGAGCGCGTCCTGATCGGCGTGCTCGCCGGCGGGATGAGCGGCCGGCTATTTACCGAGATCCGCGAAAAACAGGGACTGGTCTACTGGGTCGGCGCCTGGAGCGAGCAGCCGCGCGGCCGCGGCGTCATCCACCTCGGTGCCAGCAGCACGCCCGACAATTGCGAGAAGACCTACAAAACCCTGCTGCGCGAGCTGGAGCGCCTGTCCGAAGATCTGACCGATGAAGAAACCAGGCGCGCCCGCGACGGCCTGATCGCCCATCTCGAAACCGAAGATGACCTGACCCGCGCCCGCGCCGCCCACCTTGGCGACGACCTCTTTCATTTCTCCAAACCGATCGGCCTGGGCCCGAAGCTGGAAGCGATCCGCGCCGTCGAGACGGACCAGGTCGAAGCCTACGCCCACCGCCTGCCACGCGACCAAATCTGCGTGGCAACGGTCGGACCACGAGCACTGTAACGGCCGGCGCCTCGCCGGACGTACTTGAACAAGGGCTTGCTGAAGTTCCTGAAGGATTTGCCGCCGCTTGATGAGTAATTCCTATCGGGAGCGGCAATGGTTGGACGCCATGCTGAGCGAAGCGAAGTATCTTGCCGCGTTCTCAAGTAGATTTCTCGCCGCGCTCCTAAGAAACTACGAGGGTACATGCTTAGCGTTGCAGCCCCGTGAGGGGCGACAGTCAGTAGCCGGGGGCGTGAGCCCCCGGAAGGCGTGACGCTCGGTGATGAGAGCCCCGGAGGGGCGACAGAGAGTTCCCGACGCGTGCCGCATCTCTGCCGCCCCTCCGGGGCTTTCGGCACAAAATGCTCCCCTACCCCAGGGCTCACGCCCTGGGCTACTATCTTCCGTCCCTCCGGGACTGTCAGAAGGCTAAACGCGTACTTTCTAGGAGTAGTTTCTTTCACCCGTGTCCGGCAACGCCGGTGAAAAGCTCGGAATGACAACGTTCAACATTTCCCGCTCGGAGTAATAATTCGCTATTCCTCCGCCGACAGCACCGGCCGCTCCGGCTTGATCCGATACTTCTCGATCAGCTCGCGCAGCTTCGACTGTTGCGGGTCGATTTCGAGGCTGCGGTGCCACGACTCGATCGCCTCATCGCGGCAGGCCACTTGTTGCGGATCCCTGAGGTATTGCGTCATGCGGACGACGCCGTAGCCGGCGTGTGCCCGGCCGTTCTTGTCGTTCAGCTTGAGCGCGGCCTGATAGCTTTTCACCGCCTCGTCGTAGCCCTGCTCGCGCCAATGGCAATAACCGAGCCGCTCGTGCGCCACCGACAGATTCGGCGCCATCTTCAACGCGGCCTTCAGCGTGCGCTCCGCCGTCTTGAAACGCTCCTGGTTCAGATACACGGTTGCCAGGTTGACCAGCACGATCGGCTGGTTGGTGTTGCACTCGAGCGAGCGCTTGTACGCCCGGATGGCTTCGTAGCCGGCACCAAGCGTGTCGCGGGCCGCCCCTAGATTGCTCCAGGCGTACGCGCTGTGCGAGTCGATCTTGAGCGCCGCGTCGTATTGCTCGACGGCGCGTTCGAGCTCGCCGTTCTGGTGATACGCGGTCGCCAGTCGGAAACGCGGCTCGAATTCCCGCGGCTCGAGCTTGCAGGCCAGGGCGTAGGCCCGGACTGCCTTGGTCAGGTCGTCGAGCAGGCGGTACACCTCGCCGAGGTCGAACATCGCCGCATAATCGAGCGGGTCGATCCGCACGGCGGTCTCGAGCGCGTCCGCCGCCCGGGCCAGTTGTCCGGATTTCTTGTATACCCGGCCGAGCTGACGATGCCCCTCGGCCAGTTGCGGATCGAGCCGGACCGCCTCCTTGAACTCGGCCAGCGCGCTTTTCAGATCATTCTTGGCCAACGCTTCATCGCCCTTGGCCAGCCGCACGCGGGCATACTGTTGCTGCCACGTGCACGCCGCACAACACAGCGGGATGCTCAGCACCAGCCATCCGCAAAATCGACGAAGCCGAAAAGCTTTCACCACATTGCCACCTGTTCGGGGATCCGACGACGCGCGCCCGTTATCGCCGACTGACCGCGCCCTATTAAAAATACCTTCTACCCGTATCGGCGTCGATCCGTCAACAAGTTGAAGCCGAACGCCCGCAAACGCCTAGCAGTCTGTCGGACTTTGCCGTTTCGGGGTCTTCGATGCCCCTCTTTGGTGTCTGGGCCTGGGGTATCGACACATATGGGCGCGCTCCCATGGTGTTTTCGAGGCCTAAGTCCGACAGACTGCTAGCCTGAGTTTACCGGGTTGATAACGTAAGTGCTATTCCTGTAAGGCGATAGAGCCGGCTTTCTGTATGACCTATGTGTTTTGGTAGCGTTCGAGGCCCAGGGTTTCGTACAGTGTGCGTTGCTCGTCGGAGAGGGTGCTGAGCGTTGTCTTGATGGTCGGCTTTCTCTGCTTGCCTTGGGGCGGGAAGATCACAGCCACCTCGCGAATCTGGCTCAGTTCATTGAGAATCGCACTGATCGAACGATCGATGCCCCTCGTATGCAACTGACGCCTGAGCAGCGCGCAGAGCAGGTAAGCCAGCACGCAGCAGAAGACGTGAACCTCGATCTTCTGATCGGTCCAATGGAACTGCGGCCGCGGGGATAGATGGTGCGGGTCTTTCATGTCGCGGAAGGCCGCCTCGACGTGGTGCTGACTGCGATACGCTTTGACGATCTCGGCCGCGGGGGTCCGACGCTACAACCCGAAAGCCAAAACGTGACGGGGTACTAGGTTCCTCTGCGTGTTAGCCGTCGGCGGACACGGTCGGAATGACATTCAGACGCCAGCCACTGTTGTGACGCTCAACCCCCGGGACACTCCGGTCATTCTGAGGCTTGTTGTTGATGGGTATTTCTGGCACGATAAACGCACACTGCGAGCACGTCGTGCCCGAAGTGCGTCGCTATCGGTTGGCGATGGTCCGGCATCAACGTGTTGAATGGAGATTGGCGTGTCGATACTCGAAGCAATCGCTAAATCGATCATCGATTATGACGAACAGGCCGTCCCCGGACTGATTGGGCGGGCACTTTCGGAGAACCTCCCGGCAAAGCGGATTCTGGAAGAAGGTTTGCTGGTCGGGATGGCGGAAGTTGGTCGGCGATTTCGCGAGGGGGAGTATTTCATCCCCGAGGTGCTGATCGCCGCCGAAGCGATGAAGGCCGGCACCGAAATTCTCAAGCCGCATCTCGTCAGCCAGGGTGTCCGGGCCGCCGCGATCGCGGCTGTCGGAACCGTCAGGGGCGACCTGCACGACATCGGTAAGAACCTGGTCGCGACGATGTTGGAAGGGGCCGGGTTCGAGGTGGTCGACCTCGGCGTCGACGTGTCGGCCGAGAAGTTTGTGGAAGTCTGCCGCGCGCGGCGAGTGCGGTTAATCGGGTTGAGCGCGCTGCTGACGACGACGATGCCGGCGATGGGAGATATCGTCAGGCGCCTCCGCGAAGAGATTCAGCCGCCTCCGGTAATACTGATCGGCGGCGCGCCGGTGACGGAGGCGTACGCCAAGGAGATTGGGGCCGACGGCTACGGCCGCGACGCGTCCACCGGAGCCGAGTTGGCCAAACGGTTTTGTTTCAAGCAAGCATCGTGACGGAACATTAGTGCTCCGTCAACGCTTATCTGATGGGTTACCGTTGATCGGATGCCCCATCACATTGACGATTTACGATTGACGATTGACGATTAGAACTTGGTCTTTGTGACCACCATGGATTTCAACAATCGTCAACCGTCAACCGTCAATCGTCAATCCGGGAGTAGGTTATCCAACCATCAGTTCACGGTTGATGGAACACTGGAGGGCTTTCACACGTGCCGATTCGTCCCATCTCTCGATTGTGTGTTTTTTGCGGCTCAAACCGTGGAATCCGTTCAGAATTCGCAACAGCCGCTCGTGAACTTGGTGCTCTCCTGGCGGAGGAGGGCATCGCGTTGGTCTACGGCGGCGGTTGCGTGGGGCTGATGGGCGTGATCGCCGACGCCGTCCTGGAAAAGGGGGGCGACGTCATCGGCGTGATCCCGCGCGCCCTTGACACGAAAGAGTTGGCGCACGCCGGTCTGACCGAGATGCACGTTGTCGACACGATGCACGAGCGTAAAGCCCTGATGGCCGACTTGGCGGATGGGTTTATCGCCATGCCGGGCGGCCTCGGTACCTTCGACGAGTCGTTCGAGATCGTCACCTGGGCCCAACTCGGTATTCACACCAAGCCCTGCGGTTTGCTGAACATTGCCGGGTATTTCGACAAGCTGATCGAATTTCTCGACCACGCCGTCGAGGAACAGTTCATCAAGCCGCAACACCGCGACCTGATTCTGGTTGACGGAGACCGGCGCCGGCTGCTCGACCGAATGCGCGCCTTTACATCGCCGGTCACCGAAAAGTGGATCCGCCAGGAAAACCGCTGAGTCGAGTGTCCCCAGGCCGGGCCTAACCGGCACCTCACGACCGACACGGCCGTGCCACTCTTGAGTTCAACATACGAGCCGGCACGGCTGTGTTAGCCGTGGCTCGGCAGCGCCAGCCGACGCGGGAAGCTTCCCAGGTTGTACGCCAGAGCGAAGTTGCGGCGGCCGCGACTCCACATTATTCTCCCAGCATGTTATCCAACGGCGTCTGACCAAGCCCCTTCACTGGCGCGAGTTTGACCTATGCAGCAAAGCCCCTGTCATCCAAACACCGTCGATCTCACAGGTTGTTTGAGAAGCGTTGCGACAAACCGAGCCGCGACCGTAAGGGAGCGATGTCCGCCCCCGAACCGAGCCGCGACCGTAAGGGAGCGGTTTCCGCACCCGAACCGGACCGCTTCCTCATGGGCGTGGCTCGGAAAGAGATTTCATTTTGCACGCTCTCAGTCCGATCGACGGGCCTTGAGGCAATCCAGGGAGGGAGGTTGTCATGCCGATCCGCATAAAATGCCGTGACAAACCGCGGGGTGCCCCATCCCGTTCCGAAGGACGGCGTGGGGGATTGACTCGACTCCGAGTCACTTTGGACTCGCGCGAACCTCGCCGGACGGTCCGTCCCCCGCCCGTCGCTTCGCTAAAGGGCGGGGCATCCACGCCGGTCCGAAACCGGCGACTCTGAGAAGGAAGACTTACCATGGCAGCAAACACCTGGCCTACAAAGCGGCATTCCGTCGCCAGCCTCCATTTGGATGCGAAGAACCCACGTCTTGGTCGCGAAACATCCGCGCGAGCGCCGCGTGAGATTATTCAGTATCTCTTTGAGCACGACAAGGCCCTGGAGGTGGCCCAGAGCATCGGCGTGCGCGGCTATTTCCCAAACGAACCGCTTCTGGCGATCAAGGAGAATGGTCAAGTTGTTGTAGTCGAGGGCAATCGGCGCCTCGCAGCCTTGAAAGCCCTTCGTGAGCCTGGCTTGCTGGAAGGGGCCTACCAGCGGAAGCTTGAGCGTCTGTCCCGGCAGATTGAGGATCCAAATGACATCGCGAGCGTGCCCGTCACCCTTGCCCCGAGTCGCCGGGCGACCGACCGGCAGATTGCTGGGAGGCACGTAGGTACACCAGTTCTCGCGTGGCAAGCTGAGAATCGGGCGAGTTTCATTCTCGACAAGCTTGGCGAGGGGTACACCGACGACCAGCTACGCGACCAACTTGGCTTCTCTACTGCAAACATCGAGGCTGCTCGACAGACACGGGCCATCGCCGACATGGCACGCTCGCTCGATCTTCCGGAAGAGGTGAAGGCCAAGCTTGAGAATCCAAGAGCCAAACTGTTCACAACGATCGAACGCGTCTTTGATTCCTCTGTTGGCCGCGACTACCTGATGGTTGAGCCAGACCCGCACCATGGAATCCGTGGCACGACAACGAAGGCTGAGTTTCTCCGCGCTTTTACCAAGCTCGTGACCGATGTAGCACTTGGGAAGCAGTCTTCGCGCTCGCTCAACACCAACGAGGACATCGGACAGTACTTTACGTCCTGGGACTCCAAGGAGCTTCCCAAGAAAAAACGCGGATCATTTGTACCGGCTGACATCATTAAGGGTCGGTCTGTGGCTTCGCCTAGTCGTAAGCCCAAGCCAGCGGCCGACCCGAAGAAGTCAAAGCAGGTGAGCAAGACGGTGTTACCGCGCGATTTCAAGGTTCGGTTCGGCAATGATCGACTCATCGACATCCGAAACGAGCTGGTCAAGCTCAAGCGCGAGGACTTCCCGAACGCTGGTGCAGTGCTGCTTAGGGTCTTCTTCGAACTCGCGGTGCGGGACTACCTTGAACGCATCGGAGAGCTTCCGGGGATCATCCGGAAGCTTGAGGATAAGGAGCATCGGAAACTTCCCTTCGGCGCGCCGACGATGAAGCAACTCATGCCGGAGATAAAGCGGACCGCGAAGAAAAAGCTGCCCCAGGCGGACGCGCTGAAGGTCGAAAAGGCGATTCGGCCCGATCGTTCCGCGCCGTTCACGATCAGCGAACTTCATGGGTTTGTACACCAATCCGATCTGCCGAGCGCGCGCGACATCTTGCAGTTCTGGAAACGTACGGAGCCGTTGTTTCGGCTGATGTTGGAGCAGGATCAAGAGGGTGCGACGGAATGAAAACGTCGAGTCCCCTTCGTTATCCGGGTGGCAAGTCAGCGATGGCGGCTGTGTTGGGTGATCTACGAAGGCTCAACGGACTGGGAAACCGAGGGATCGCCGAGCCCTTCGCTGGAGGGGCTGGTGCTTCACTTTCGTTGCTATACTTCGAAGAAACCCACAGGATCTACATCAACGACGCGGATCCCGCGATCCACGATTTTTGGTGGACGCTGACCAACAGGCCCCAGCCGTTTCTGGACATGCTGTCAAAGACACGCGTGAGCATCGCTGAATGGCGCCGTCAGCGAGATGTGTACAGAAACAGCGGACGGGTTTCCCGGCTCCGACGGGGCTTTGCGGCGTTTTACCTCAACCGATGCAATCGCTCCGGAATCATCATGAATGGCGGACCTATTGGCGGGATCACGCAGACGGGCAAGTGGAAGCTTGATGCTAGGTTCAACAAGCCGGAACTTCGCCGGCGCTGCGAGAAGGTCGCGGAATACCGCGAGCGGGTCAGCGTGTCATGCGATGACGGAGTCCACTTCCTCGAAAGGTTCGATCCACAATCCACCTTCTTCTTTATTGACCCACCATACTTCGAGAAGGGGCCTACGCTCTACCTCAACGCCTTGGACGCTGACTACCACGAGGCGCTTGCGGCACGACTGAAGACCATGTCGGATACGGCTTGGGTGCTGACCTATGACGACCGCCCCGAGGTTCGTCGGATGTACCGTGGCTGGGCCGCGATCCGACCCTTCTCGCTGCGCTATGTGGCTGCCGAGCGGCGAACTGGTAGGGAGTTATTCATTACTCCGAAATGGATGCGGTTACCCACATGGCAGGCATCGGCTGCCCTTACATGGTGACCAGTTGATGGAGGCGCCTAACAACTGCATCCAGCTGGCGGCGCTGCGCGCCGCAACTGATGCCGGAGCCGTTCCCGGCGTCCGTGGGTCTCGCTGACCGAGCTGTTCAGGTCGAGGATCAGCTTGTCCTGGGGGCGGCGTTGGCCGGCGTGATCGATCCACTTCCGCGGCACGTCCATCAAGGACTTCAGGTTCTTTTAGGGTCGTAAGAATCTCCGTCTCGAACCGATTCACCTCGCGTGGGTGCCCCACTCCGTTCCGAAGGACGGGGTGGGGAACGGATGAAGCGAGTGCGGCCTTGCCGGTCCGTCAGTCCCCCACACCGCGCTACGCGACGGGATGGGGCACCCCCTGAACGCCTCCCGATGGCTACGTCGGCCGCGGGGGGCCGACGCTACAACTCGAAAGCCAGGGCGTGACGTGGCACCAGAGCGGTTTTCACGAGTTTGTAGCGGCCCGCGCCCCGCGCGGCCGGCACTTGCCCACCGCCGTCCCCCGCCGCGCGAGGCGCGGGCCGCTACAAGTGAACTGAAACCGCTCTAATGGGGCATTAGCGAGTTTCCGGGCGGCTGTTGACGTGCTTGATCCAGAACGACGTCATGTGTTCGCAGACGTCGGGGCCGAAGTACTCGCGGGTGATGCGGCTCGTCCGGGTGCCGTCGTCCTCGGCCAGGTCGCGGAGATAGTTCCGCAGCCGCTCGCGGCCGCTCCGATCGGACAGAAGCGTGTGCACGAGCGTATAGGCCTGGGCGTAGTACAGGCTGCTCATGGTCACGTTTTCGAAGCGCGAGACCTTGACCGGCTGATGGCTGTAGAACTCCCAGCGACCGGCGTTGACGACGTCCCAGAGCGGCAGGGCCTGTTTCTTTTGGATCAGCTTGCGTGTCAGTTGCCAGCGGATCGCCGGCGGTTGCCTAAACGTCAACCCGCTGCTCGTCGGCCGGGCGTAGCCGTAGTGCACCGCCAAACCCTCATTGAGCCAGACCGGCGGGTTCTTGACGTGACGGTTCATGAATTGGTGGAAGGCTTCGTGGAACAGAACCTCGGTGGTGTCCTCGAAGTTGCCCTGGTCGAGAATCAGCAGCAGCTTGCACGACGGGACGAACATCCCGATCGAATGCTCGGCACTGCCCAGAAACGCTTGGCCGAACGCGTTATATTGTTGCCGGTTGTTGAAAATGATGACGGGGAAGCGGTCTTGCTCGTCATCCTGGTCCATTGTGCGCGGCTTTTCGTCCACGCCGCGGCCGCCACGTTGGGACGATCGGCGTTTGCTCCGCCCGGATTTGCCGCGGCTTTTCGATTTGCCGGACTTGCGGTCCTTCTTGTCCTGCTCCTTCAGCACCTCGGAAAAGCCTTTTTCGTACTCGCGGTAGATGTATTCGAGCGCCCGCCCGTACATCTGGAGCCGGCTGTCGGTGACCGTTCCGGCCAGGACGTAATGATCGGTCTCGAGCCGAACGTTCAGCTCTTTGAGCTTTTCGGACAGGTTGCCGCGTTGGGCGAGACATAGCGACGGCGTCAGCAAGGCGACGGCCGCGATGAGTGCGGTCACGAGTGGAGCACCGGCGGAATTTTGACGAAGCCCGGGACGCACATGGCAGAGTAAAGAGCTAATCATGAGAGCATTCCTCGAGGAGTGGACCTCGCACTCCGGTAATATTGGTTTACGTGGCGAATCGTGGCAGGTTTCACCTTCATGACGTGTTTCTCGGCAGCAATGGATCTACATTCACGAGCAAGTCGGAGATGTCACGGTCGATGGTCTTCCATACTTCCTTCAGGTCAACCTCATCGTAGGCGTGAATGAGCTTGTCGCGCATCCCAGCGATCAGCGACCATGGGATATCGTCGTGGTCGGAGCGAAATTCAGCGGAGAGACGCTTTACAGCTTCGCCGAGAATGAGCAGTTGGTGCAGCACGGCCGACTGCGTCTTCACGTCCTTCAGGAATGCGGCTCGATCCATCCCCTTTACAAAATCGGCGGCCAAGCGCGCTGCCCGAGCAATGTCCAGAATTGTGCTGTGGTCACGCGACATAGAGTGTTCGAGTATTACTCAGAATCTCGCGGCGGCGTAGGTGGTTGCTGCTGCACTCGATGGCTCGCCGGCTTACCAGATCGACGGGACGTCCAAGCAGCAAGGCCAGTTCCTGCTGCATTTGGATGTGATCCAGCAGGCTCCAGTCGGCATCGGGCGTAAATGTGACCAGCAGGTCCACGTCGCTGTCGGCGGAGAAATCATCCCGAAGCACCGAACCGAAAAGGGCGAGTTCGGTCACCTTCCATCGGAGACAGAACTCGGCGACTGCGTTGGGATCGATCGTCGGCTTCGCGTTCATGCTGACTGTATTATACGTTGGGGCTTCGGCTTTGCGACGTAGCGACGGCGGTGTTTCGAGAATAATCGCGCCCCCCCTAGTACTACAACGCTAGAAACCGCCAAGACTCCAAGAGCGCCAAGTGCGCCAAGAGGCTGAAAGCGAAGTGCTTCAGCGGCCCGGTACGGGGGCCGTACGTATGGCGGTTGCGCAACGGAAGCACAAACCCGGGGCAGCACCCCGAAGTCCCGCTGGTACGGCGGCTTACAGGGTTGTAGACAGGTTTTATTTGCGTGCTTGGCGTCTTGGCGGTTGGCATTAGTAGCGTTGTAGTACTAGCAGACCGCCGAAAAAGTCCTCGGTCGCTCAATTCCCGTGGCGTCGGACCTCTGAGTCCGACGTTTTCCCCCCGTTTTCGAGGGTGTGCCGGACTCGGAGGAGCGACGCTTTCCTTGTAGGTTATAATCCTGACGGCCACCTGCTTCCGACGGCCGGTGCTCACCGGATTGGCGGCGACACCCGTGTGGTGGTAAATTAGCGTAGAGCCAATGGATTACCCGCACGATTCGAGGATTGGAACCATGCACAGCTTGCTTCGAATGACAACCTTGGCCGCGGTCCTGCTGATCGTCGTCTCCGCACGCGCCCAAAACACTACGCCGATCGGGAAAGAGGTTCCCGACATCAAGATTTCGCTGGTCGGCGAAAAAGATAAGGACGAGGTCTATCTTTTCAGAGGTCTTCGCGGCAGCGTCGCTTTGTTCTACTTCTGGCGCTCGGCGAACCTTGGTTCCGTCGAGTACCTCTCGGAGATCGAGCGGCTGCACGGCAAATACCGAGAAAAGGGCGTTCGCTTTGTCACCATCACCGCCGACACCGAAAATAAGGTGAATGAGATCATGCGGGACCGCGAGTTCGGGTTTTTCCACGATCGCGTCTGGAACGCAACCGTCGTGTATTACATGCTCGGTGCGCTCTCCGAACCGTATGTCGTCCTGGTCGACCCGCGCAGCCGAGTGGCGTGGCGCGGCGTTCCGGACGAACGGCTGGAAGAACACATTGATGATCTGATCGAACACAGCAAGCCGCCGCTCGGTGACAAAAAGTGGCTCGATCGGCGTTTCCGTAAGGCCGAGCGTTTCTTCGACCAGCGCGAGCTCGGCCGAGCCTACACCATCGTCCTCGGATTGTTCCGCATAACGGACGAGTCGCACAGCCTTCACGGCCGCTGTGAAGCGCTGATGGCACGGTGTGAAGGAGCGGCCGACGAGTGGCTCCGAGAGGCGATCCAGGCGGAACGCGACAAAAAGTACGAAGAAGCCGCCCGCATCGTCGCCGAGATCGCCGTCCGGTTCGAAGATCCGGACGAAGATGATGAGGGAGATAGAGACAGGGGCGGTCAGAACAGACGGGAAGACCGCGTCCAGCGCCAGGCGGAGATCGAGATCGGCCGTATGAACGGCGATCGCAAGCTCAAGAAGTTGATCCGCGAGGCCCAGGAAAACGTGCGCGGAGAGCTCCTCAACGACCGCGCCGCCGGCCTGGAAGAGGACGAGTACTACGTCGATGCCAGGCACCTCTACGAAGAGGTTCTCGAAGAATACGAGGACACCGACGCCGCCAAGGAAGCAAAGAAGCGGCTGCGACGTATCAAGCGTGACAAGGACATCCGGAAGAAGATCGCCGAGCGCCGGGCGGCGGAAGAGGCGATCCGCTGGCTTGACATCGCGGATCGCTACGCGGCGATCGAGTTCCACGACAAAGCCCGCGAGCAATACGCGGCCCTCATCAAGAAACACCCGGACACCACCGCCGCCCGCCGGGCGAAAGACCGCCTGAGCAAGCTGCCGGAGTCGGAAGAAGCGGCCGCCGATTCCAAGGGGTCCAAGACGGCCCGCAAGCCTTAGCGCTCTTTCACAGGTGGTTTGAGGGATGGAGCGCAGTCCCAAGGAGCCGCGGGGGAGTAGAATTTACCCTTCCCGAAGGACCGGGCGGACTGAAGTCCGCGGCTCTTCGCAGTTTCCCATAGTCGATTGTATTTATGAAACAGAGCGCTAGCTTTGCCACGATAAATGGTCACTTCCCTCTGTTTGTAACGGCATTGGCATTCGTGTGAGGTGCCGCACAAATTGCTATACTGCGTCCATGCCGTTGCCGCCTGAGCGCCTTCTCATCATCAAGCCCAGTTCGCTGGGTGACGTTGTGCACGCATTGCCGGTGTTGGTCGCGTTGCGCGCGGCCTATCCCGATGCGTACATTGCCTGGCTGGTGGACAGCCGCTTTGCTCCGTTGCTTGAGCAGCATCCGTTGCTGGATGAGATTATCTATTTCGACCGTGCTCGTTTCGGCAGGATGTGGCGCAGCCCGCGTGTTTTTGTCGACTTCTGGCGGTTCGTGGCCCGGATTCGCCGCCGACGGTTCGATCTGGTGATCGACTTGCAGGGTTTGATTCGCAGCGGCTTACTGTCGTTTTTCAGCGGTGCCGGGCGGCGGGTCGGGTTTGCCGAGGCCCGTGAAGGAGCATGGCTGTTCTACTCTCGACGTGTTCGCTGTCCCGACTCAGCCGAGCACGCGGTCGATAAGAACCTAGCCGTCGCGGGCGCGCTGGGCTTGCGTGTCGACCGGCCCGAGTTCCCGCTTGATGTGCAACCCGCGGAGCACGCCGCCGCCCGTGCATTGCTTTCACAAGCCGCCGGTGAAAAACCGGATTCGTTTATCGCGGTCATTCCCGGAGCGCGTTGGGAAACCAAGCGTTGGCAAGCCGAGAAGATCGCGGCGTTGATCGACCGCATCGACGCCGAGGGTTTGCCGCGTTGTGTATTGCTCGGCTCGTCTGATGATCGGGAGTTTGCGGATCGAGTTATTGCTGGTTGCCGAACCGGCGTTGTGGACCTGGTCGGGCGAACCACGCCGCGGCAATTGGCGGCACTGATCGACCTGGCGGATCGGGTGGTTTGCCACGATTCGGGCCCGATGCACATTGCCGCCGCCCTGGGCAAGCCGATGGTGGCGATATTCGGACCGACGAACCCGGCCCGGACAGGCCCGTATTCGGACGTTGCCACGGTTGTTTCGCATCCGGTCGAGTGCGCGCCCTGCTATCGTCGAGTGTGTCCGTACGGGCACCATAGCTGTATGCGACAACTCGAGGTCGAGACGGTTCTGGCACGGGTTCGTGCCGCCAATCCGAGCCCGGAGCGCGGGCGAGGGTTGAGAATAGTCTCTCGCTAGCGCCTCGGGCTCGGATTGGCGATGCGAACTCGCGCACGTGTTGTTTGGAGTGCCGCGGGATGTTAACCAGCGCAATTCCGGCGCTCCCTCATACGGACGTTCGACTCGGCGTTGCCGAAACCGTACCCGTTAGGGGAGAATTGTCTATCGTTCGGCCCCAACTGAAAATTCCGTTTGCGTAGTGTCACCCGTCCGTTAAAGCGTTCCCTCAATCGAGCCGACCCGATAAGTGCGGTGAGTCTTGGCCGCGCCGATACGCATTCACCACCCGTACGGAGCAGCGTATATGTCGCTAGGACGTCGCTTTAATCTGCTCGGGGGCTTTATTCTCGCAGTGGTCGCGGTTTCCGCCGCCGGATGTGAAAGCTACTTTTTCCTGCCGGGATTGGGCAGTTCCGGGACCACGGCGGCGAGCGGTACCTTTAGCCTGACGGATCCGTTCACGGAAGAGCTCATCCAGGGTCGCACCTTCACCCACGGTGCCGCCGTCACCACCGTTACCTACGCCATCGACGACCTCGGTCGAATTCCGCTTGGGATCGATTTCAACGACGACGGGAAGCTCGACCCGGTGGTTTGTTACGGCGCCCAGCAGGCGGTCATCCAGATTTTGCTGAGCACCGGCGCTACGGGCGTGGTGGATCCCATCAGCCTCACGCTCGACAGCAAACGCGACATGTGCGAGTTGGCCGATGTCGCCGTCGGCGATATCGACAACGACGGCTATCTCGACATCGTGGCGGCGGCGGAGGCGGCGGTCTGGTATTTCCGCCATCCTTCCAGCGGTGATCCGACCGATCTGCGCGACTGGGGCGCGCTGGATCCCAACGATACGCTGCGCGAACGCATCGACGCCAGCTACGATCAGGTCTCCGACAACGAACTGCTCGCCATCATCACCCAGGCAATCGGCCCCGGCGTCAACCTCGACGACTACATCGTCACCGTCGATCAGTTGTACACCAATGTCGAGATCGCCGACTTCGACGGCGACGGCGATAACGACATCGCCACCTCACGCTCCTTCGTCATCGACCTGACGCCGAGACCCGAGGCCCCCGTCGATCCGATCCAGATCGTCGACGGCGACGTGATGATTATGGTCAACCCCGGCTTCGCACCCGACGGCAATAACTGGACGCAGGTCAGCATTGGGCGACACGAGCGGCAACTCCGCCTCGACCGCGACTCCGCCGCCGGCCTGCTCGTCCACGACATGGACGGCGACGGCCGCTTCGACGTAGTCTCTTCGGCCCGCGAGGACAACAACGCCCAGATTGCCTGGTTCCGCAACCCCGGCGGCACGCTGGACACCGAAAACCCGTGGACTCAATATCGCATCGGCAGTGTCCGCGACTCGTGGGCGATAGACATCGGCGACGTTACCGGCGACGACTGGCCCGACGTCATCGCAACCGGTGCCACACAGATGCAGACCATGCTCTTCGAACACCCCGGCGTCGCTTTTCCCGACGGCCGCTACGAATACGACTGGACTTCACACGCCATTACAACCTTCGAGTCATACGAGCCGCACGACGCCAAATTGCTCGATATGGACAACGACGGCGTGCTGGAGTTAGTCGTCAGCGGCACCGAGGGCGCCGTACGCTACTTCGAAGCCCCCGCCGACCCCACCCAGGAATGGACCGCCGGCATCATCATCACCTTCGAGGGCGGCGGCACCGTCGGCCTGCTCGGTTACGGCGACCTCGACGGCGATAACGACCTCGACATCGTCGCAACCGTCGACAACATCATGGAAGACAATTACTGCCGCACCGTCTGGATCCGCAACGACCTGGCCCGCTGATGGTGAGAACAGGTACTGCCGGCATTCCCGGGGAACTTGAACCTCCAAGACACAGCGCGGCCTTCGGCCGCAACCAAAACCAAGGGTGGCACAGGCGTCTCGCCTGTGAGAGAGCCGCGCCCAACGAACACACAGGCGAGACGCCTGTGCCACCCTGGAAGGGAAGAATCTTCGCGAGCCGCGAAGAAAA
>JAUWNI010000006.1 GCA_030612705.1 Phycisphaerae bacterium
CGATGTAGGCTATCGGGAGGCGTTCGGCTATCTACGTCGGCCGCGGGGGGCCGACGCTACCTGCAAATTGAGGTGTGACGGAGTACTAGTACTCCGTCACACGTAAAATGTCGGGTGGCACAGGCGTCCCGCCTATGCACACCCCACGGGCGAGACGCCCATGCCACCCGGATAAGATGCAAACAGGATGAGTCAGACCACTAGTATATAGTGTTATGGTCAACGCGGTTACCGATATTAATGCCGTTCGTCACGCGGGTTACGTCCCGGATGAGTTCCCCGCGCGGTGGTACGATCGCGCTTACGAGCTGCATTGCCGTGCCTGGCCCACCGCGTGGGAGGGCCAACTCAGCCGGGAGCGCTTTGTCGCCGAGCTCAACAGCGATCACGTAGACGTGCTTTACACGCCTGACGACAGCGGGAACGGTAACGGGGACCAATTGCTGGCGTACGTAAAGTGGAAGGCGACCGAGAAGTTCCACCTGAGCCGTGATCAGTTATCAGACAACACGTTGACATCATTGCCGTCAGCCCCGCTGGCCGGGTACGTGTGCGCTTACGAAATCACCGCCACGGCCGACCGCTCCTGGCGCGGGCTGGGCCGCCGACTGTTGACCGAGACGATCGAACACTGGGAACGTACTCATAGCCAGGCTGTTTTCTGCACATACTCCCCGAAGCGCGGGCTCACCGCGGCGTTGCGACAGCTTGCTGAGATCGAACAGGATGGCCGACCCGCAATCGAGGCCTTCGCTCATCGTGCGGGTTCCGCGGCGTCACGTCATATCGAAGAATGGATCGCCCGCCTGGACCAATCGCTGGAAGCGTTCGTCCGCCGTGAAATCATCCCGGTCCCGGACGAGCGGATTATCCAACATCTGGCCGAGCTCGGCGACCGCTACGGCCGGGACCTGGTCGAGGGCGTGGTGGCGGCGATCGGGATCGCGTACAACTTCGTCCTGCGTGCCCGCTCCGGTCAGCCGGTGTGCGGACCGGCCGCGTTTCATCGGGCGCTGGGAGCCGAACATTGGCGGCAGTACCCGGCCAGCGCGACCAACTGCGCCGACGCCCTGGGCCTGGTCGATCATTGGCGCTATAGCCACGACCCGGCCCGCCGGAAGACGTGTGCAACACTGTTCAAAGAGCAGCGCACCAGCCGTGCCCGGCAGTCCGCCGACCCGGATCAACTCGTAGTCCTGGCATGATTGCGCCGCTGGGAAAATGAGTTCATCGGGTGAAAAGGTTCCTGCCCCTTTTTTCTTCCCGTCACGAGTCTTTGCTCGATCGTGTTGGTTTTGACGGGTGAATTGTCCAGGAGAAGCTCTTCCTTTGGCTCCCACTTGCGAGGCCGACGCGTTTGCAGGTCGGCTAGCCGGCCGCCGCCGGCCACGTGTTCCAGTAGCTCGGCGATTCTCTTGCCCAGACGGTCGGTGGTGACGCATTCGTCCACGAACCCGTGATGCAACAGCCACGTCTCGTGTTGAAAGTCGGCCGCGACCTTGCGCTGCTGAAATTGCTCGACCACGCGCTTGCCGGAGAAGCCGATGTTGGCTGAACCTTCCACGACGATCATGTAGTCGCCGCGCAGCCCGTAGCTGATCGCCGTCCCGCCGAGCGTGGGGTCGGCAATGATTGAGATGTGCGGCACGCCGGTCTCCTCCAACTCGTTTAGCGCGTGTTGGGCCTTGGGGATGTTGCGGTACATGGAAGGCGTGCCTTCCTGCATCCGCGCCCCGCCGCCCATTGCGAGCGTGACCAGAGGAGTTCGGGTTTCGAGCGCCTGGTGGGCGGCGTAGCGGAACTTCTCGCTGATCTCGTCGCAAAGACTGCTTCCGACCAGACCGAAGTTGTTGACCGCCAGCACGGCGGGGTGACCGCCGATCCTGGCCGACCCCGTGATTAACCCGGAGTGCAACCCGGTTTTCTTGATCCCGCGCGCCAAGGCATCCTGGTATTGCGGGAATTGAAGCTGATCCACCGAGCAATACCGAATCGTCTCCTCAAATTCCTGAAACGACCCCTCGTCCGTCAACAGGCGGATGCTGTCGACCGGGTGCAGGCGTCGGTACGGGCTGGCGCCGCCGTTGGGATGCAGCGACGCCGCGCCGTTCATATCGCCGTAACGTCGCGCGAGCACGAACTCCCGAAGCTGTGCCCACTGGATTTTGCTCAGCGTGAACGTCTTGCTCGCGAGCGCTTTGCTCAAGTATTGCGAATCCCGCCGCTCGATCGCGTAGATCATCCGGGCCACGCGCTGCCGGCCCTCCGCCTGGATGAGCCGGGCGGCCTCGTCGATCGGCTTTCCGTTCCCCCGGAGATCCTTGCCGGTTTCCTTCACGAGATACTTCGCGAGCTGCTTCCGCAGGTTTGTGAAGGCCTTATTCTGTTCGGTGGCCTGCCGGGCCAGAGTGTCGGCATCCCGCTGCTCGTCTGATTCTCCCCAGACGCCCATCGCGAAGAACTTCTCGCGGCGGATACGCTCGGCTTCGCCCGCGCTCAAATCCAGAAGCTGGGCGAGGTTTCGCACCACTGCTTCCTTTCCCTTGACCAGAAGCTCTCGTGGGTAGCGATGCCCGGGGTGCAGCCCTTCCTCGACCACTTCGTCCACGGTTTCCTGACGGATTGCATCCTCAGAGGTCAGCCGCAGACCATCCGCGGCCTTGCGGATCGATTCCAGGCTGCGATTGCGAAACAGGATCGACGCACACCCTCCCGGGCTGATTACCATGTACGTCGCGTACCGGTTCATGATCGTGCGATTCGTCGGCGTGATGGCGATCGCCCCGCCGCTGGCTCCCAGGCTGATGATGTAGGACAGGTTCGGCACTCTGAGGGACGTGGTCTTGTGGATGACCTCGTTGATCGCGAAGGCCTGGCCTGCCTCCTCCGAGTATTCCGATGGGTCGGCACCGGGCGTATCCACGAAAACCATCACCGGCCAGCCGCGCTGCTCGGCGAGATCCATGAAGTGCACCGCCTTGCGAAAGCCGTCCGGGTAGCCCATCCCCTGATTCCAGCGCTGGTACTCGGAAACCGACAGCGTGAGCAGATCATCTCGTTGCGAGGACGGTCCGGTCTGCTGCCCGACGACGACCACGTCGATCTGCCGACCGGCGATCTCGATCTTCCCCTGGCCGGCAACCATTAGATGGTCGCCCCGCACCTCCGGATTGTGGAAAAGGTGAACATCGTGAAAAATGTAGCGGATGTAATCGAGCGTTTTGGGTCGCAGGGGGTGTCCCGAGAGGAGAAACGTGTCGTAGGCGCTGAGGTTGGGGTAGACCTCGCGCTCGCGGGCCTCCAACCGGGCCCGCGTTTTCGCATAGGCCGGGCCCTGCTTCGGCATCGCCGCCAACTGCTCATCCAGGGCGTGGATCTCGGTTTCAAATGGCAAAATGAACGACACGGCTGCTTCTCATATGTGCGGGTCTTGGCCGTATGCCCGACCGCAAGCTCCGTCACCGACGGGTTCTCTCAACCAGTATACAAGAAACGGGGTGAACGCCGCCAGTAATCATAACCTGATGGTCCTAGTGTACCGCCACGCCTTACATTGCGGGTAGCGTCGGCCCTCCGCGGCCGACGTAGGCCCTGGGGAGACATTCAGCTATCTACGTTGGCCGCGGGAGGGCAAACTTGCGAAGAGATGACCGTACAAGCGATCAAGTTGCCACGGCTTTTATCCGATAATATCACAGAGGCACTGAATTTGTGCACTCACGGGAAGTGATCAAGTTGGTTTCCAGGGAGGCGTCAATGAAAGCGCCAATCCAGTCAAAAAAAGCATACCTGTTGGCGTCTTTGTTGCCCGGATTGTTACTGCTCGCCGCCGGTTGTACGAATGACGGATCGCCAAGGGAGATCTTCATCGAAGCGATCGGGAACTTTGTGAAGGGCTTGATTGACGTCGGCGTAGCAACTGCTCTGGGCAATTAGTGAGCATACGCGGTTTACCAATGGCTGTTACCCGAACCGGGTTTTCTAAACGCCGGCGGGTGAGCGTCAGGAAAGTGGGTAACGCCTGAATGTCATTCCGACCGCGTCCGCCTGGGGTGGACGCGCGGAGGAATCCGACCCAAACCCGAGTTCCGGCTAGTGCTCCGTCACACCTCAATTGATGGGTGCCTTGCCCAAGCCGAAGGCGCGGGCATGTTTCTCGATACGGAACCAGCATGGCCGCGCTTCGCTTGGCCATGGCACCCAATCCGCTCGTACCCGTCAATTCAACTGTGACAGAGTACTGGGGTGAACGTCGGGATAGCGCGGAATTCTACTCCGGCAAGACCACTTGCCCGGTTAGTTCGGACACGTGCCGCGGGCCGCGCTGTTGAAGGTAGGCCGACAACCCGTCGGCGATCTTGATCGGCGTCGCCGGGGCGACGAACAACGCCGTGCCCACCACGAACGCAGAAGCGCCGGCCAGGAAGAACTCGACCGCATGGCGGGCGCTGCGGAGAACCGATAATTCAAGCTCTTCAACAAATGAAATGGCAGATCGAGATGGTGCGTCAAGACGAACCCTACCGGTCTGTTTACTCTCCGCAAAACACGAAACGCTGTTTTACCACGAACCCAAGGAGCCTTGAACCGCTCGCCTCGACCTCCGCTTCATAGCTTCCCCCTACACGGCTTACGAGTCTTGCCCGTTGTCGTGCGCTGGGCGAAAATGGGGCTGTGGCGCGCGGGAATCGCTACCGCTTCTTCGGCCTCAGTTCTCGAGGTTGGTGATTCAGCGTTTGACAAATCACATCCGCAACGCGTTTGAGGTGCGCGAGGGAAGTGTGCATGCGAACAGTGTCGACCACGGCTTTGCCGTCGTGTATGGTCGAGAAAACGAGTTCTGCCACGGGAATGTCAGCGCGAACCGACATCCGCATCACGTCAACCCACTGCGACTTCAGGGTCGGATCGTGCTGTTCCGGCAATCTCGATACAACCACTTGAGTTTGTTTGCGGGAAGCGGAGGATGGGACATTCCGTCGTGACACCTTCTTGGTGGATTTCGTTGCCATGTAGATCATCCGTAGAAGTCCATTCGAATTCGGGCAGCAGCGCTACCTTGATTCCCAGAGCGAAGAGAATCTTCCCCGCCGACTCAAACGTGCAATTAGCATCGCTGTGAAGGATCCTGCTAATGTAAGCTTCCTTCAGACCGGTTCTTTTGGCTAGGTCCCGTTGTGACCAGCCGTTAGAGTTCAATTGCTGGATAACAAGCTCTGCCAAGTTGAGCCGAAGCTTCACGCCGTAGCTCTCCGGCTTCCGCTTGTACTCATCGAGAACTCGTAGGATGTCCTGCGTGCTAGCCATTGGGAACCTTTCGCCATAACGACGCGTCTGCCCTGACTTTGGCCACGTCCTTGATCCTCTTCTTCTCTGCTTTCGAGAGCTTCTGCCGGCCCTTCGTAAACACGTCTACTCCGATAAACCCGGTCTTTCGATCATCTTCGTAAAAGCCGATCAGTCGAAACAACGACGCGTGCAATCCAATTCGATACACCCCGTTCCCTTCGTACTTGATCGGCCGCCCCACCTTTGCTTCAAAATTGATGAAGCCGACTTTGGCAAAGTGCTCCAGCTTTACCGCCAACTCGCCGGCCTTTTCCGATTCGCACAATTGCGCTCTGACTTTATCGGTCAGCCAAACCTCGGTCTTGAAGTCGCGTCCGACGAATAGCCCATGAGCATCAATCATTTTAACTTTTAAGTAAAGGCCGTGTCAAGGCCCACTTTTTACGGAAAGGAGGCGATTTCCGCCAAATTGCACCATATCGTACCCTGATCCGCTCCCGTGACAAAGCACAACCAGGTGCCCTGATCCCCACGACTAGTCCCGGCCGGCGGCGCAGTGGGTCGGGTGGCCCATGGCTTTAGCCGTGGGGAACACGAATCAGCCGTCCATTCGTGTCTATTTATCCACTAATTCCGAAATGAACTCGTTCAGCCGTCGCATCTTGGCTTCCAAGCCGTGCATCTTTTCCTGACGCCGCTTCAGGTACTCCATTTCCTGTTTCGGGCCAGATTGCGGAAGCAAGCTAGAGAACGTCATTCCGGTGCTATCGTTGAGTCGTGCGAGATAGTCCTTGCCCAGTTTCTGCATGATGAAGCCTACCAGGTGCTGGTACCAAGTATCACAGGCATCAAAGACGTCCCGTGGTTCTCGACGCTTCAGTCGCTCATAGAGCTTCTGGCCCTCAGCCAAGAACATCCCCAGCTCCTCGCGGACCCGCGTGTCCCTGCCTGAGTCGTCTAAACGTTGAATCAAGTCACGGTTGTCCGACCTTAAAGCATCGCATTCCTCGTGGAGCTGGGTATACTCCTCGTACACGGCTGCGAGAAACGCTCGTGCGAAAACAATTAGTATCGGCGCTGCGGCCCATAGCGGACTGATTCCTTCCCACGCCATGAGCTTCTTTCCCAGTGATTCGTTGAACAACAAGACGAAGAAGAAGAAGACGGCCAGGACACCTTCCACTTGACGTACTGCCGTCCACAGCATGCGCGGTAGTCGTAAGAGCGTCTTTGCGTAGAAACGCCACATATGGCCATCATACGCGTGGGCGCGCCACTGCGACAGCCTCTTAGCCCCGTAGGGCGCATCTTGACGTGCCATCTGGCCTTGAGAACCACAGAGTGCGTTCTGACTCACGCTTCGGGTTGCCCCACCCCCAGCGTCGCGCGATGCTTGACTGGGCTACATAGTGACAGACAGCGTTTACGTACCCGGGGTCGATCCTCCCAGCAGACAGCCTACCCGGACAACTTCAATCCGCCGGTTAGTTCGGACACGTGCCGCAGGCCGTGCTGCTGAAGGTAGGCCGACAACCCATCGGCGATTTTGATCGGCGTCGCCGGGTCGACGAACAACGCCGTGCCTATCGCGATCGCTGAAGCGCCGGCCAACAGGAACTCGACCGCGTGGCGGGCGTTCTGGATGCCGCCCATGCCAATAATGGGAATGTCGGCGTCGCGGGCGACCTCGCGGTAGACGCGGTGGATGTTGTACAGTGCCAGCGGCCGAATCGCCGGCCCGCTCAGCCCGCCGGTGACGTTCGCCAGCAAGGGCTTCCACGTCTCCGTATCGATGCTGAGCCCCGCGTACGTGTTTATCAGGCTCAGTATCTGCGCGCCGCCGTCAACTGCCGCCCGCGCCGTCTCGGTGATGTCGGTCACGTTCGGCGAGAGCTTGACGATCAGTTTGCCACGCTTGATTACGGCGCGGACCGCCTCGACCAATTGCCGTAGCAGTTTGGCATCTGTCCCGAACATCAGCCCGTCGCTTACATTCGGGCAGGAAACGTTCAGCTCGATGCCGACGATGCAGTCGTGTTTATCGAGCTCGGCCGCGCCCTCGACGTAGTCCTCCCCCGAATGTCCCGCCACGTTGACGAAGACTCGCGTCGGCATCTCTCGGATAAACGGGATCTTCTCATCGATGAAACGCCGCAAGCCCACGTTGGCCAGGCCGATCGCGTTCAATATACCGGCGTGTACTTCAACGATACGTTGCGGCTCGTTTCCGGGACGCTCGCGCAGCGTGACGCTCTTGGTGGTGAACCCGCCGAGTCGGCGATAATCGAGCACGTCGGCGTATTCGGGGCCGTAGCCACAGGTTCCCGAAGCGGTCAGCACCGGCGTACACAGCCTGACCCCGGCGAGATCGGTTTCGAGCCCGGTGTCGTTGTACGTTGTTTCAGATGCGTTCATATCGGCAGGATCGATTGGTTTCCGGACGTTGTCAACCGGTGGCAAAGCGGAGCTTGGCGGTCCCCGGCCCGGTCGGCAGGATTACCTCTTGCCGCGATTGGGCCGATGAATAGAGCAAGTCTACCCCCGCGCGCATCGGGGCACGGGGCGACTGTATACGCGGAATCCGCCCGTCCGGAACGATATGCGACTCGTAGATCGACTTTATGACTGGCTCTCGCAGGGTCCGACGCCGGATTGCGACCGCATTTTTGCCGCGGCATTGCCGCGCGCCGAGCCGGCCTGGGCCGAGCGGATGGTTCGGGTATTGCTTCTGCGTGGTCGCGACGCCTCGTGGGCAGCACTTATCGGACAATATGAGCAGTTGACGCCCGAGATTCGCGCGCTCTTGCAATATCAAAACGAGCGGATACAGGCCGGGATCACGCTCGCCCTCAGATCCTCCTCGTCAAGCACGCGGGCCAACGCGCTGTTGGCATTCGAGGAGCGGCCCCTTGTCCGGATGGCCTACCTCCTCCCTAACGCGATGCGCGATCCGTCGTCGAAGGTCCGCGGCTTGGCGGCCCAGGTGCTCCACAAGATGGCGGATTCCTTTCTCAAGCAGTCCCCCCCGCCGGCGGATGCTGACGAAGACGTTTGCCAGGCATACGCCGCCCAGCGGCAGCAATTGGTGCTGGCCCTGGAAGAAGCGTTACAGGCATACGACCTGCACAACCGTGCCGAGGTGCTCGAGGCGTATCTCTGGTTTGCACGCGACTTCGGGGATACGCTCTGGAAAAAACTAACATCCCGGCGATCACACGCCGGCAAGGTCATCAGCGAACAAATCTTCTTCTGGGACCACCCGCGACTCGCGCATTTTCTGGTTGCGGCCTTGAAACGCTCGGCGTGGCGTCATACCGCCGCTCAAGTACTCCAAATATGGAAAACCATCCCGCAGGTAGCGACGTTACTACGTCAGAATGATCTGCTGGATGATCCCTCGATTCGCCGAAATCTGAGCAGTGTTCAAAGCCCTCGTTGGTTCACCAAAATCGACGACGACCTGACGCAATTGCCGCCCGACCTGCGGCTGCTCGCACCACGCTGGGTCTGTTACGCCGGCTACAGCGATCTCGAGAGGACGGCGCTGCTGTCGCGTTGGCTGCACGCGCCGAACCCGCACCTGCACCGCGCCACGGTCTACGCGCTGGCCGAGATAGACACCCCCGGCACCCATCAGTTACTCATGCAAGTGGCAAAAAGCGACTCCCCACTGGCATCCTTCGCGCAGTGGAGCGTCCAGGCCCTCGACGCCGAAGTGGTCCGTCTGTCGCTACGTAGAGAATATGCGAGCGCTGTCCGGATGGAACCCGAGCCCGAGGTCGACTCGACACGGCAAGACGAAATTGACGAAGACTGCACGATGCTCTGGCTGGCCTGTCGGCGAACACCTCCCTCCGCGCGCGGAGAGTTAATCGCCGCACTGCGCGAGAATGCCGAAATCTGGCACTCACAATTAACATCATACCTGCAATCGCCCGACCCGCGCGATCGGATTCTCGTCTTGCAGGTCATCAGCACGGAACAATTGGCGCTGCAATTCCGCGCTGACATCGAACCGCTTCTGAACGATCCGGTGACGGGTATCCGGGAACTGGCGCAGACGCTGGCGCGGACCCTCTCACAACAACCACAATCACCTCGCGAACCGCCGACCGAACCCCCGCGCCGCCATCCGCCGCCTGACGATGAAGCCCTCGAGGTGGCACGCCTGGAGCTGCGCACGAACCTGGAACGGCTGGCAAACGGCGAGGCTGACGCGGCTGACGCCGACCTGATCGGCCGCGTGCGTGACTTGCTACATGAGGTTTACGCCGAGCAGCGCGAACCGGAGTCGCTCGGCATCGCGAGCGAGGAAGGATCATGAACGAGCCGCTCCTCAACCTCGTTGCCGTCGGACCGCTCGCTAGCAACCCATTACTCGAGTCGATCGGCAAAGCGTTGACGACGGGACCCGGTCTGACGGAAACGCTTGTTTTTCTATGCGGTTTGGCCGCGTTTCTGCTCCTGATCCTTTTGTCCGCGCGTTTCTTCGGGCGCGAACCCAGCGACGACATCCAATCGCGGATCGACTATCTCACGCTGGCGGTGGACGTGCTCGGGCTGAACGAGAGCGATCGCCGCGACCTGCAAAGAATCGCCAGAAACGCCCAACTGTCGCAGCCCGCGGCCATGCTGCTCTCGCCGGCAAACCTCGCCCGGGCCGCCGCCCCGACCTTCGAGGCCGAAGGCGACGAGGAATTGCGTCAGCGGATCGAGCACCTCTGCGTCCGCCTCTTCGACGCCCCCTTGCCCGACCAGGCACAACTACCCGGCCGGTACTGAAATCACGGGGGAATGACACTTGCGAGAGTAATTTTGTCATTCCGAGAAGCGCAGCGCCGAGGAATCCAGCACTCTGTCATCGGTGTATTGATGAATCGGGCAGACAGGGCCTCAAGAAGAGCCGCGGACTTCAGTCCGCCCGGTCCCTCGTGAAGGGTAAATTCTACTCCCTGCGGTGCCGCGCGGACTGAAATCCCGGGTGCGTGACAGTCTGGGCGGGCCGGGAGACGGTTTGGGGGAACGGGGAACCAGGCGGGGGGGAGCAGGATGAGGGGGCGCATAGCCCCGGAGGGGCGGTAGTCAATATCCGGGGGCGTCAGCCCCCGGAATGTGCGAATACGCCAAACTCAGCCCCGGCGGGGCGGCAGAAGGGTGCAGTCGCCGCGGCTGTCTGGCCCCCTTCCCGGGCTTATCCCCGCGCGCCAACGCTGCCGGGGGCGGACGCCCCCGGCTATTGACTTTCGCCCTTTCAGGGCTGCGACCCGCGCATTCCGGAACGGGTTTTGGCTGGTTGGGGCTATCGTTTCCCGAGGTGCTGGCGCCGGCCGACTCGGAGACTTAACGCCACCTCGTCATCCGATGCACCTGCATTTGGCCGACGAATTTCAACCCGCTGATCCGGTCATGCTCCCACTCCATCCCGAACAGAGTGTCATTCACCCTGAAATCCCTCCCGACGAGGAACCCCCTTGACCTATCGTGTGTATCATATGCCGTGGAACTGCCGCGAATCAGCCCCGGGGGCGTGCCGTGGGCGTACGCCTTCTTTCGGCCGCGGGAACCCTGACGCGATCCGGGCGTCTAAGACCATGTCGGAACTGCCGTGAAGCGAACCGACGAACAAACCAGTCCAAGCGACGCCGATCTGGTTCTGCGGGCGCAGCGTGGCGACCCGTCGGCGTTGGCCGAATTGGTTACCAGGTATCAGGATCGCGTGTACAACACATGTTACCGGATGTGCCACAATCACGCCGACGCGCTCGATTTGACGCAGACAACGTTCGTAAAAGCGCTGGAGGCCTTGCCGCGCTTCGAGATCCGGGCCAAATTCTTTACCTGGCTGTTTCGTATTGCCGTCAACCTGACGCTTTCACATCGACGAGCGCAAAGTCGGCGACCGACGCTCTCGCTTCGGAACTTCGACGACGACGAGGGCCGGCCCTACGATCCGCCCGCCGCGAACGGAGCCGACGATCCGGCCCGGCGTGTGGAACAGGCGGAACTACACCAGCGGCTCGAAGCCGCCCTCGAAAAGCTGGACGAGGAGTTTCGGGCGGCTGTTGTTCTGCGAGACATTGAAGGGCTGGATTACGCCGCAATCGCGGATATTCTCGAAGTGCGAATCGGAACGGTGAAAAGCCGGATTTCTCGCGGGCGGCTGATGCTGCGAGAACTATTGGAATCAGAGGAGTCACAACTTGGCGTCGGTTGACAAGGAAAAACTCGGCGCCGACCTGTCGGCGTATCTCGACGGCGAGCTCAGCCCGGAGCGTACGCGCGAGATCGAACGGCTCCTGAAAGAGTCGGAAGATGTCCGCCGCGCTCTCACGGAGCTGCGTGGTGTCTCGCGGGACCTGGGTGATCTGCCGCGGATGCACGCCCCGGCGGGTTTGCCGGAAAGCGTTCGCCGCGCCGCCGATCGTCGGGTCGGCCCGCGGCAACGTTCGCCGGTCGGCGGAGCGCGCGTGCTCAAGCTCTTCACGCGCATCGTTGCTTCAGCCGCGGTAATCGCCGTCTGCACGTTCGCCGGCTGGACGCTCCACGATCGGTTGACGCCGCCGACTTTCGTCAGTCGTGAAATTGCGACTCCTGAAAACATCGCCGCCGAGGGTCAAGGCGAAAAGCTCTTCGCTCGGCGTTCAGGAACCGGCAAGTCGGCACGTTCCGAAGTGGCCGCTCCGGACGCGCCGGCGGTTGCCATGCGAAACCTGCAATCACTCGGCTACATCGGCACCGATGAGACCGAACTCGCGGACCTCACGCCGGCAATCGATACGCTGCCTCCCTACAGCGAGCCAATGGTAGCCGTGGCCGAACTGGATCTGGAGCAGGACGGAACTATCCGGGCTTCGGAAGGCGTCACGCCGGCCGTGAATGTCGTCGTTTCGCCGCGCGACGTGAACGAATTCAACGCCGCGCTACAGATAGTCGCGGCGTTGCAAGGCTCTCTGCCCGGGGCCACCGGACGTCTCGGCGGCGCCCGTTTCGGAGCGCTATCCGAGCAAAAAGGTGCGTCTACCGCTCCGGGGCAACGGGAGTTTATTGTTCAGGTTCCGCCTAACCGCGTTGGAGAAGTCCTGCAATCACTAGAGCAGCAGGCCCCGCGGCAGGTCCAGGTTGCGATGCAATTCAGCCCGAGCGATATCTCACAGGTGCGGCGCATGATGGCGCCGCCGGCCGTAGGGCAAAATCATCTGACTTTCGATGAAGCCCGGCCGACTCCAACCGAGGCGGCCCCCGCCTTCGCGCGGGCGGAAACGCCGACACGAGTCCGCGGCGGGGTACCTTCCGACACTTACGCGTTCAAAACCAAGCACCCCACCGGCCGTAGGGGGGGGCGCGGACGTGTCATGCGGCAACCGTCACAACCGAAATCCGCCGAGCAGCGTGAGGAGGTTGTCGCGAGGCCCTCCCGGGAAGCGTTGGATGCCGAGGCGTCGCGTTCGTCGGGTCAGGCCGACGATTCCGGGAAAGTCGAACCCAAATACGAGCCGCCGAGGGACACGAAAAAGGATTCGCCGGATGCACGTTGCCCGCGGGTTGTCGACGTGGCAAAACCTGTATTCCCGGCAATAAAACGCCGGTCGGCCACCCCGGCGATCGAGGACAAGCTCGCCGACGAACGAACCGCCGAGGACACGGATACGATGACCGAAGCTCCACGCGCGGGCATTTTCCTCCGCGAGCGAACGCGTGAGCTCCGCGATTGCCTGGACGAAATCTACAAGACCATGCTCGACGCGGCCCGCCGTACAAGCAGTGAGCAACAGCAATCAGTGACCTTACACGTGACAATCCTGCCGCCGCCGCGAACGACGCAACCCGCGCCGGCATCGACTCCGGAAAAACCATAGTTCGCCGATGCTACCCATTAATTGAAGTGCAACATAGCACTATAGCTATGTCACAGTTGAATTGTTGGATCATCGTTGATTGGGTGGCCCATCTCTTTAGAGGTGGGGGGGACGCGAATGTTCGGTCGATTCGTGTCCCCCACGGCTGAAGCCATGGGCCACCCCATCCATCAATTGAGGTGTGACAGAGCATTAGCTTGCCCGTGTAACCCGATACCGTGGCACCCGATACCGTATTATTCCTGCTCGGCCCGGTAACGTACCTCCCCGCCGACCATCGTCAGCACCGCCCGGCCGCGTACCGGCCAGCCGTCGAACGGGGTGTTGCGGCTCTTGGAGCGCATCTTCTCGGCGTCGATCTTCCACTCGATTTCGGGATCGATCAGCGTGACGTCGGCGACCCGGTCGACCTTGAGCGTGCCGCCCGAAACACCCAGCAGTTGTGCCGGGCGGGTTGACATGGCGGCGATCAGTTGCGGCCAGTCGAGCACTTCCGAATCGATCAGGGCCCGGATGAACAGCGGCAGCGCGGTCTCCAGCCCGATGATGCCGAACGGTGCGTCCTGGAAGCCAAGCTCCTTTTCCGAGTTGACGTGCGGGGCATGATCGGTGACCAGACACCCGATCGTGCCGTCGCGCACGCCTTCCAGGCACGCTTGCAGATCGGCCTGGCTGCGCAGCGGCGGATTCATCTTGAGGTTCGGGTCGTAGCGCGCGCACATCTCCTCGGTCAGCAGCAAGTGATGCGGGCAGACCTCGGCGGTCACCGCCTGGCCTTCCTGCCGCGCCCGGCGAACGAGATCGACCGTACCGGCGGCGCTGACGTGCGCCACGTGATAGCGAACGCCGGCCTGCCGTGCCAGCGTGATGTCCCGCTGGGCCATGATGACCTCGGCGACTGCGGGTATCGCGGGCAGTCCGAGCCGCGTCGCGGTCAGGCCCGCGTTCATGCAGCCGCCACGTGTGAGCGATGTGTCCTCGCAATGCTGGATAAACAGGCGGTCGAACTGGCTGACGTATTCCATCGCCCGCATGCAGACCGCGGTGTCGGCGATCCCGTCGCCGTCGTCGCTGAACGCGACCGCCCCGGCCTTTACCATCAGCCCGATCTCGGCCAGTTCCCGCCCGGCGCGATTCTTGGTCAGCGCCCCGATCGGATAGACCCGCGTGTGGGCCACGAGTTCCGCCTGCCGCAGAACATACTCGACCTCCGCGTCGCTGTGCAGCGGGGGGTCGGTGTTCGGCATGCACGCGACGGCGGTGAAGCCGCCCGCGACGGCGGCGGCGGTGCCGGTCTCGATCGTCTCTTTGTCCTCGTGGCCGGGCTCACGCAGATGAACGTGCATGTCGATCAGCCCCGGCGTGACCAGCAACCCGTCGGCGTCGATCACCTCGTCCGCCGAACCGGCCGCCTCGCGACCCAGCCCGGCGATCTTGTCGCCGACGATCAGCACATCCATCTTTTCGTCGATTTCCCGCGACGGATCGATCACCCGCCCGCCGCGGATCAGAATGCTCTTGCTCATAACTATCGCTCGCTGCTCGCTCGAATCCTGCCGACTGAATTGCGCTCGCCGTCGCGGCGCGCCGCCGACTATTGTCGAGTATCATAATACCGACGCGGCCGTCAGGATACGCCCCGGTAGGGCAGGCCGTGTCCAGCGGAATTGTCACGCGGCGGAGATCGCTTAGGCTGGTGGAAAGGACGCGGCGGCGATGTTTGCGAGGCCTGCCGCCCTTGGTAGGGCAGGCCGTGTCCGGCGGAATTGTCACGCGGCGGAGATCGCTTAGGCTGGTGGAAAGAACGCGGCGGCGATGTTTGCGAGGCCTGCCGCCCTCGACGGCACGGAAAGGCAGGCCTCGTATTCTTGCATGTGAGACGCTCACGGTTGACGACGCCCCGCTTGAATAGCAAGTTGGCTCTACAGACCGCGGCCTGCCCTACGGAGCTTTTGTGTCGCCGGAAACGTTACGGAATCGTGTGCTCGTCCTCGACGGTGCCACCGGTACCGAGCTAGAGCGCCGGGGCGTGTCGGCGCCGTTGCCGTTGTGGTCGGCCGGGGCACTGATAACGCATCCCGACATCGTCGAGGCGATTCACCGCGATTACGTAGCGGCCGGGGCGGATATCGTCGTGGCCAACACGTTTCGGACCTGCGTGCGGACGCTGCGGGCGGCGGGGATGCTCGAGCGTGGAGAGGAATTGAATCGGCTGGCCATCGAGTTGGCCCGGCGGAGTACAGAAAACGCAGCGTCCGGGCCCAGCCCCGGCCGAGATCACCGGCGGGACGCCGGTGCCACCCCCCAAGGGATCTGGATCGCTGCCAGCGTGGCGCCGGTTGCGGACTGCTATCACCCGGAACTGGTGCCCGACGAGTCGGAGTTGAACGATGAGCACGCACGGATGCTGGCTTGGCTGAAAGCCGCCGGGCCGGACCTGGTCTGGATCGAGACGATGGGGACCGTGCGTGAAGCCCGCGCCGCGGCAAGGGCGACCAGCAAAGCTTCACTGTCGTTCGTCGTCTCCTTCGTTGTGCGTGAAGACGGGAACCTGCTCGGCGGTGAGCGTTTGGAAGATGCGGTTGAAGCCGTCGAACCGTTTGAACCGCTGGCGCTCGGGCTGAACTGCATCCCGCCGAACGGTATGACTGCCATTTTGCCGCGTTTACAGAGGGCTACCGCGCGACCGCTGGTGGCGTACGCCCACATCAACAATCCACGGCCGATCTTCGGCTGGAGCTATTCGCAAACCGTAACGCCGGAGCAGTATGCCGAGCACGTCAAACGCTGGCTCGACCTCGGCGTCTCGATCATCGGCGGCTGTTGCGGGACGACGCCGGACCACATTCGCGCGATCAGAAACGTCGTCTCGCGCGGACGCTACGGGCATTGGTCCATCTAGGTTTCAGCGGCAATCGCATCGAGTATCGTCAGCGCATCGCGCAGGGCACGCACGTCATGCGTGCGGATATACTCGGCGCCGTGCCGCGCACTCCAAATCTCGGTGGCAAGCGTGCCCGCGCTTCGTTCCATGACGGGTCGGGCTGCGCCGGCGCCGCCGAGGATCGCACCGATAAATGATTTACGCGAGGTCGAAACCAGGATCGGCAGGTCGAATGTGTGCAGGCGATCCAGATCACGCAAGACCGCCAGACTAACCTCCGGATTGCTGCCCAGAAAGAAACCCATGCCGGGGTCAAGAATCAGCCGCCCGCGCGCGACGCCGGCGTCCGTCAATGTTGCGATACGCTGCTCAAAGAAATGGATAATCTCGCCGACGATCGTGGCCGGGTCGGCTTCGCCGCGCTCGGCGCGGGCGGCCGACGCGCGCGAGTGCATGATAATCAGCTTCGCATCGCTGTCGCGGAACGCGCTGATCGACGCCGGATCGCGTAAGGCCGTGATGTCGTTGATGTAATCCGCGCCTAGTGTCAGGACGTGCCGGATCACATCCGGTTTATACGTGTCCACCGAAACCCGGATGCCGTCGGCCTTGAGCCGCTGGATCACCGGCGTCAGGCGGGCGATCTCATTCTCCGCGGATACATCCTCCGAATCGGGATGGGTCGACTCGGCCCCCAGGTCAATCACGTCCGCCCCGTCGGCGACGAGCCGCCGCCCCCGCGCGACGGCGTCGTCAGCGTGAAGAAACCGCCCCCCATCGGAAAACGAGTCGCGCGTGACATTCACGACGCCGAGGATTTTTGTAATTGCCATGGACGTTCCCGCCTGTACCTTGCAAATCGTGCCGGGCCGATGAAGATAGTCTGCGTCGCGCTCCTGGTCCACTATCGCACAGCATGTAGAGTGGACATGGGACAGCGTTCATAGAACGTAGCAGTCCGCCGTAAAAGTCATGTAGCGGCCGACCCCCGTGTCGGCCGTAGAACGTCGTTTTCATCCTACGTCCGGCACGGGGGCTGGACGCTACATGGCCGCCGGGTGGCCCATGGCTTTAGCCGTGGGGGACACGAATCGTCCGTGCATAGTACATGGAGGCAAGGAATTGGATATTCCCGACGCCCCATCGCGGGGCGCATCTGAACAGAATGCCGTAATCAGCATCGACACAGTATGTCGGCGTTGCGGTTATAACTTGCACGGACTGCAACGCGACGGGACGAAGGCCGACCGCTATATGTTTGGTCAACCACAATAGTGATTTCGAGGCATCCCCCGAGTACACGCTATTCACATCCATCCCGCTTCGGAGCCGATGATTATGGATACGGGAAAAGTGCGATGTCTCGATATGCGCGTCTGATAAAAAATGGGTTGCTCTTGCTTTGCCTGCTGCCGGTTGTTTCGATCGCCGTGGCGCAGTCGGCCGAGTCGCCTTTCGACGGAAATAACGCGGATCGCCCGGTTCTCTCCGAGCAGGTGGAGCTGTATACCCAGGTCAAGTATTTCGACTTCGACGAGCGAAAGCTCGGCAATTATGAAGAAACGCCCCTGCACTGGGTCCAGCAGCGCGGCGACGGATTGCCGATCCTATTCGCCCGCGGGCGGATCGACGAAGAGACCGGCCGCGCGGCGGCACCCTCCTTTCGACTCGATATCGCGACGGGCAACGTCGCGTACGAATATCAGCATCTCGATCTGACCGTCGTCCCGGAATCCGACTATTCGCTGACCGGTTACATTCGCGCCGACGGGCTGAAGTACGCCGGCGCGCTCGTGACGGCGCACTTCGTCGACCGGTTCGGCGAGCCGATCACCGGCAGCCATCATGTCAGCAGGATCGTGCGTGCCACCGGCAAAGACCCCGAGCCCTGGCAACGCGTGACGATCGACCTGCCCGGGGAATTTCCGCTGGCGTACGCCCTACGGCTGCAATTCTGGATCCTGCAAGACTACGTCTGGCGCGAGTCCGACCCGGAGGAGATCAGCCCGATCGTACGACGCGACGTCTATGCCACCGCCTGGTTCGATGATTTCTCGGTCTATCGGCTGCCGCGCGTCAACCTGCGTTTGTCAAGCTCGTCGGGGCTGGTTGAGCCGGGCCGCCGGGAAGAGGTGGTGCTCGACGTCAACAACGCCACTTCGCAACCACTGCGAATGGTGCTGACCATCACCGACGCAACCGGCCGATCGCACCTCTCCAAGCAGCTCGAAGTGCCCCCGATGATCTCACTGGCCGACCTCGTAACGGATAGCAACCCGACCACGCAACCGGAAAGCACCCGGGACCTGGCACGGGCGGCATTCGAGCGGCGTCATATCGCGGCGATCCGCGAGCCGCTGCCCGATCTCGCGCCGGGCTTTTACTCAGCGGAACTACTGGTATTGGGGGGGACGGAGACGCTGCTAAAACGGCGAATGAACTTCTCCGTGCTACCACCCTTGCCCGCGGGTGATCTGCGTTATCTGGACCTCGGCGTGGACCTGGGCCGTTGGCGGCGGAGCAACATCGCGGGTGTCACCCAGTTACTGACCGGGCTCGGTTGCGGCGCGATAAAGATCGGCATTCCAATGGCGGGAAAGATCGAAGGCGAAGAAAAAACCGCCTATTTCCACCAACTCAGCACGCTCATACGCGTGCTGGCCGAAAACCGGATCGACACGACCGGCGTAATCCTTGCGCCGCCGCCAACACACATGACGCAGACCGACAAGACTACCCGCGGGCTCGTTTCGCGCGGCGACGCGTGGCGTGACTTGTTCAGCCCGATTCTGGCGCATTTCGGCGCGCTATTGCCGACCTGGCAACTCGGCAACGAAGCGATCGAGCTGGAAAAGGCGCAGCTCTGGGAACCAGCCAACATCGAGCGCGTCCGAAACCACCTGCGGAGATTCGTCAGCATCCCGAAAATCGCGATTCCACGGCCGATTACCGCGATCCCGCCCGCGAACGACGACATCGTTTCGATCTGGGTCCCGCCGGAGGTTCCGACCCGCGGGCTCCCGCATCTGCTCGATTT
The DNA here is from genome assembly GCA_030612705.1 of Phycisphaerae bacterium. Lineage (GTDB taxonomy): Bacteria > Planctomycetota > Phycisphaerae > UBA1845 > Fen-1342 > JALSRY01. Next base: position 19,067 of record JAUWNI010000006.1, read on the forward strand.
TCTCATCGGCGACAACTCGTCCTCGTACTGGCTCCAACTCGCTACCGATACGCGGAGCGGCTTGAGCAACGCCCGGCGGATCGACGACCTGGTGCGCCGCCTGGTGCTGGCAAAAGCGCTTAACCCCGGACGGATCTTCCTCCCCGCTCCGTTCGAGCTTTCGAAACGCGGCGGCCAGCCGACTTGGCAACCCACCGAGGATTACCTCGTTTACCGCACGATGTTTCACTATCTGTCCGGAAAAAGCGCCGCCGGAGCGATGAAGCCGAACCCAAACACGCTCGTGATCATCTTTCAGGGGCCCGATTCGAGTTGCTTGATCATCTGGTCCTGGCAGGAGAAGCCGCTCGACCAAACGGTCGATCTCTACATCGGCCCCCACCCGCGTGCCATCAATATCTGGGGTGAGTCATGGCCGTTGGAAGTCAAGGATGGTCGCACGCGGATTCCGGTCGGGCCGACGCCTTTGATCGTCGAATCCCTGCACACGCCGTTGGCGTTGTTGCAGGCGAGTTACCGGGTCGCGCCGACGTACGTGCAGATGCACACGCCGGAACCCCGCCCGGTCATCACGTTTCGGAACACGTACGGTATGTCGCTGGTCGGTGAAGTTCGCCTGGCCCCCCCGGGCAACTGGCTGGTGAAGCCGATGCAGCGGAGTTTCAAGCTGGCGCCGGGCGAGACGTTCGCCATGCCGCTGACGCTGATGCTCCCTCCGCGGCAAATCGCACAGACGCATGAACTGGGCGTCCACTTGACGCTGCACACTCCCGAAGCCGGGGAGCTCCACTTCCTCGAATCGCTGACGGTCGGGCTGAGCGACATCGATCTGGAATCCTTGGCCTACTGGGATGGAAACGACCTGATCATAAAACAATCGCTCCGGAATCTTTCCGACGGGATCGTCAGCTTCAACACTTATTGCGACCCTCCGGGTCGGGCACGCGAAGAACGCTTCTTCAACGACATCGCCCCTGGAGAAGTCTCCATCCAAACCTACGTCATCCCGAACGGCCGCGACCTGGCCGGCATGCGCATCCCGATGGGCATCGTCGAAATCGACGGCCCGCGCAGCCTGAACCAGTTTGCGGAAGTCCCCCAATAGTGCGACAATGCCGTTGGAAAAGGACTTGAAACCATACCGCCATCCGGGCTGCGCGCGGAACGTTGCCGCGACCGCCGTTTGATTCATCGCCGCCGCCGGTATGGCTGTGTTACGTGTATAGCTTGATGGGTAGCCTATGCCAGCGTCGCCACTTTCTACTCCCGATGCCGACGCCGAAAGTATCGGCGACGCCCCAACCAACCGCGATGCCACGCCCAGGAATCCCGCGGCCACCATCGGCGTGCGCTATGGGTCGCTGAACTGGATCGGCGAGTTCCGCCTCCCGCCGCAAACCATCCTCAAGCATGGGGCCAAGGTCGTGATCCAGTCCGACCGCGGTATCGAGCTCGGCGAGCAGCTCGACCTATTGTGCCAGGGCCGCGGCCCGTCGGTTGATCGCGCACAGATCAAGAACTACCTCGACAACAGCGGCAGCGAGTTCTATCGCATCAAGGCCGGCAAGGTTCTACGCGAGGCCTCCCCACAGGACATCAACGAGCACGAGCGGCTCAACGAAGACATCCGCGCCGACATCGAACGCTGTGTCGAGCTGGCCTCGCAGCTCGGTCTGGACATGAAGGTCATTATCGCCGAGCACCTGCTGGGCGGTGAGCGAATCGTGTTTTACTTCCGGTCGGAGGGTCGGATCGATTTTCGCGAGTTGGTGCGCGGCTTGGCGCAGCATTACCAAACGCGGATCGAGATGCGTCAGGTCGGTGCCCGCGACGAGGCGCGTCTGATCGCCGACTACGAGATATGTGGGCGTGAGTGTTGCTGCCGGAATTTTCTCAAAAAGCTCCGCCCGGTCACGATGCGAATGGCGAAGCTGCAAAAGTCGACGCTGGACCCGTCCAAAGTTTCGGGTCGCTGCGGACGTTTGCGCTGCTGCCTGCGCTACGAACACGAAGGCTACGACGAACTGGTCCGCAAGCTGCCGCGAATCGGGGCGTGCGTCGAAACGGAAATCGGACCGGCAACCGTAATCGATTACCAGATCCTGGCACAATTGTTACTGGTACGGGGCGATGACGGCCGGACGCTGGCGGTGCCGGTTGATGAGACTGCTCCGCTGGGCACACCTCCGCCCAAGCCTGCCCCGCGCGAGCCCGAGCCTGAGTCCGAACCCATGGTCTCACGCTTCGAACCCGACAAACCGGTAGTCGAAGCTAAAAGCGAAACAAAGACGGAGGAGCCGCAAGAGAAACGTCCGCGCCGAAGCCGACGCTCACGTCGGCGACGAAAGCCGGCGGAAACCAACGGCGACCAATCGCGCGAAACACCGACGCCGCCACCGCAAGCAGACCGGGCCGCGGAGGCGTCCCCGAAGGACGGCGGTAAGACGGAAAGTGAAGCTCAACCGCAACGGAAACGTCGGCGCAGGCGCCGTCGGCCCCGTCGCAATCAGTCCGACTCGCCGCCCCGGAGCGAATGAGAGCTAGTGCTCGGCCAACGCTCAACTGATAGGTGGGTGGCCCATGGCGTTAGCCGTGGGGAACGCGAATCGAAGCTCTATTCGCGTCCCCCACCTCTAAAGAGGTGGGCCACCCAATCAACGATGATCCATCGGATCAACGTTGGCGGAGCAATAGTGTACAGAGCCGGAAAACCGTTGCATTTCCAGGGAGTGCAAGGCTCTGCCTTGCCTTCGTCGAACGAACAAAGCTGGAGCTTTGCACTCCCCGGAGTTCTTCAACGAACTTGCGACTTAGGACAGCGGTACAACTTGTTAATTAGTAGACCCGAACACGATGGACACAGATACCGCCGAGCGCTTTGAACGTGCGATCCGCCAAGACGGGCGCTACCCGCCGGCGGCGTACGCATTTCTACATCACGGACTCGAGCGCACGATACGCACGGTCCACGACGAGGAGGAGCCCGACACGCCCCGCCACGTCAGCGGCCAGCAACTCTGCGAGGGTTTGCGCCTGCTCGCGCTCGAATCCTGGGGATCACTGGCTCAAGCCGTCCTCGGCAATTGGAACATCCGCTCGACGCGCGACTTCGGCGAGATGGTTTTCCTGCTCATCAAGCTGGGGCTGATGGGCAAGCAGGACTCGGACCTCATCGAGGATTTCGACAACGTCTACAACTTCCACGAGGCCTTCGGGGCCTACGAAATCCCGCTCGACAATCTCGATCAGCAACAGTAGGCTCGGGCGGTCTTATGGATGAATACCTACCGAAACTGACCGAACGTGGACAACGCTGGGCACGGTTCCTCGGCCTGCTGGTGGCCATCGCCCTGCTGGTTTGGATCGCGCTCGTTCTGCGCCCCGTCTTGACGCCGATCGTCGCCGCCCTAGCGCTGGCGTATATCCTTAACCCACTCGTGACCGCACTGGAACTCAAGTACAAGATTCGGCGCAGCATCTCGGTCAGTTGCGGGTTGGCGATCCTGCTGATCGTCGGCACGTCTCTGCTGGTTGCCGCCACCGCCCAGGTCGTGCAACTGGCCGGCAATGCCCCCGAATACACCGAAAAAGCCGTCAACTGGCTCGATAAAACCATCCCCGTGCTTTTCTCAACCGCTGAAGCTTCCATCACGCCCACCACAACAACCGCCCCCGCACAGCCGAATCAACACGAAACCCCCGCCGTCGGCGCCAACCGTCTGCTCGAATTGGCCTCCGAGCACGGGCTCTCGGTCGGCCGCGCGGTGATCGGCTATATCGGCCGCCTTGCCTCGGATGTTTTCTACTGGCTCAGCCTGGTGGTACTGCTGCCGCTGTACACGTTCTTCTTCCTGCTACAGTTCAATGTGATCGTGCGGACGATCCACAATCATTTGCCGAACGACTATCGGCCGACGATTGTGCGCGTGGTTACGACGATCGACGGAGCGATTTCGACCTTCTTCCGCGGGCGGCTGCTGGTCTGCCTCGCGGTCGGCATGCTGACAGGCATCGGCTGGTTGTGTGTCGGCGTGCCGTACAACCTGGCCCTGGGCGCCCTGGCGGGTACGCTCAACCTCGTGCCGTTCATGTCGGTGCTTGCCTTGCCGCCGGCATTGATCCTGACTTATCTGGAAGCGAACGAGATGGGGGAAAACTGGGTACTGGCGGTGTCGCTGGTCGTCGCGGTCTATCTGGCGGTGCAGGCGATCGAGTCGTTCGTGCTGACGCCGACGATCGAGGCCAAGGCGTCCGGACTCCATCCGATCACCACGGTGATCGCGCTGTTGATCGGCGGACAGCTTGCCGGACTGCTGGGGATGTTGCTCGCGATTCCAATCACCAGTACGCTGAAGTCGCTTACAATCGAGTATGTACTGCCCGAAGTCCACCGCCTCGCCGATCCCAAGGAGGGCAGTCCCCCCGGCGTGCCGGACTCCTCGCCGGAGCCGCCCGAGGACAAAGCATGACCGCACAGTCTTCCGAACCGACCGACCGGCAGGCCCCCTTCGGCGCCCAGCAACGCCGATCGAGGACTCCGCTGGTATTTCTCGGGTTGCTATACGCGATCTGGTTCGTGATTCTGTTCTGGATGGCAGCATTTAAGTCCGGCCAGTAAAAGTGGTCACATAACTGTTGTCTGTACGACAGGTGACCGATTTCTTTGCGGTTCGTGAAGATTTCTCACTACGTGGGTGGCCCGTCGCTTCAGCGGCGGGGGACACGAATAGACGGTCGATTCGTGTCCCCCACGGCTAAAGCCATGGGCCACCCGACCGGACATTAATGTGTCATCGGCTTCCCGCCGTTGCAATACAAGCATGGACACGATCGACCTAGCCACCTTCGACGAGACCTCCACCCACGATCTCGATCCATCGGTCTGGACAGCAAACCTGGACGCGTTGCGTACCGACCAGCCCGACCTCGCACGTGAATTGGAAGAAACGACGCTGCCGGCGCACTGGCGTCCGGTGACGGCGCTCGACGGCTTCCCAACCTATCGCGTGGAACCACCCGGCCAGTCGCCACTCTGGCTCGCCGGAACCGCCGCCCCACGGACACGCGCTACCGCCCTGCTGCGAAAAGAACAGCTTTCCGGCAACAATCCGGCGTTACCGACAATAGCGGCCGGCGCGGAATTGCGACTCCTGCTTGAGCTACTTTCTCATCAACAAGCAATCTTCGTTTTTGAGCAAGACCTCACGCAACTCGCGGCTGTTCTGCGAACCACGGACCTCGCGGATGCGATCGAGGCCGGGCGCTGCATCCTCGTTCCGCCGAAATCCGAGCCGGTCTTCCTCACAGAGCTTCTCGAACGCTACCCAGGACTGTTACCACCGGCCACGATCGTAGCGCTGCCGCTGCCCGACACAAAGCGTCTCGAGCAACTGCGAGCGATCTGCGAGCCGGTCGCCCGGAAGACCAACGAGACCCGCAATCACCGTCTCGCGGCGTTGAGACCGCCCGCCTCGACCGAAGCATCGAAACCGGTTTCACAACCGCGTTTGGCAGTGCTTGCTCTCGGCCCGAGCCCGACGAGTCACCAGCTTAGCCTCGTTCTCACCGGCGCCGCCGACGAACTCGGCTGGAATACGTGCAGCCGCTCGGCCAGCGGCCCGCGGAACGTCCACGCGCTTCCACATTACGAAGCGCTGGCGGACTTCGCCGCCGAACTGACCATCTGTATCGACCATCCCCCCCGCGCACTGCCCCTGCCGTCTGGAAAACCGGTCTGCCAATGGCACCCGCGCACTCGTGATATCCCGGATAGTCTGCCGGATGATAATACCATCCACCTCGCGGCAACCCCCCAGGTGGCCGACGCGTTACGGACAGTCGGTGTCCCGGCCGAGCGACTGTTGGATTTCTACTGGGCCTATACAGAATCCGCTCCCCCGCTCGCCGGCGGCGGCTTGGAGCCGGTGCCCCCCAATTCCGTCGTCATCGTCGCCGATCTGCCGGACGCGAGCGCCTCCGCCTGTCGCATCGAGCAGCCCACACACAAGCAATTGTGGGCAAAACTCCACCAAACCGCGGCCAAAGTGTGGGAAACACCCGAAATCCTCCAGCCAACCGCCTTTCTACGCAACGTCGAACGCGCCAGCGGAATCAACCTCGGCGAACGTTCGCTAAGCGAGCGCATGGTCCGAATAATCGAACACGTCTTGATTCCCGCTGTGGTACTCGAAACAATTTCACAGCGATTGCAGCGTGAATCGTTCGAAGTATGGACTGTTGGCAGGGGTTGGGACCGGTGTTCAACCGACACACTACGACCGCTTGCGGAGAATCTCGATTACCCGCGCGCCCACACTGCAGAAACACCCGTGCCCATCGCGGCCGCAATCTTTGCCGGTCTACTCGACCCGCTCAGCCCGGCTCTATTCCATGCCGCCGCTCTCGACTGGCCCTTGCTCATCCACAGCCCGGGCAGGACGCCCTTAACGCCCAAGCTCGGCGGGATCCTGCACCCGGGGCAGCACTACGAACCGTTTGCCGGTTTCAAGGAACTTCAAACCGCTCTCGCGGCAATCCGCTCCGATCCGACACCGTTCCAACGCCGCCGCGAGCGCCTGCGGGAACACCTGCGCACACACCACACCTACGCCCGGCGTCTGACCGCTCTAGTCGAGCAATTGGGATTCAAATGGCCGGGTGTCGGTTCTTGAGATCATGTCATACCGCTGACAGGTGGTGGGTGGCCCATGGCTTTAGCCGTGGGGAACACGAATCAGCAAACCATTCGCGTCCCCCACCTCTAAAGAGGTGGGCCACCCCATTAACGATGATCCATCGGATCAGCATTGTCGGAGCACTGATACTTGGATTACTATTCTTAACCTCCGGCGCGCGCGCCGACGAACCGGTCGTCACAACGCTCGCGGATTACGAAGACGACTCCGTCGCGACGAGTATCACCGACGTCCGAAACGTTCTCGCAACGGATTGCAGCGTCACCACGGCGGCGATCCCCGCCCGCGGGCAACGCTCTCTGATCGTCGAGATCGGCGCGACCAAACAAAACGCCTCGGCGGCCTGCGACCTGCGCTTCCGCCTCGCGACCCCGTTCACTCAAGCCGATCGCATCGCGACGTACGCCTGGATCACGCACGGCTCGGTCGATGTGGCTTTTCGCGTCCGAGACGCGGGCGGGCGGCTCTTTGAGACGCCGCCATTGACGTTGAAGACGCGCAACCGCTGGGTGCGTCTCGTCGCGGACTTATCACCGAAAAAACTCGAACTCGTCGGGCCGACCGGCTCACCCGAGTCGACGCTGACGTGGCCGATCCGGATCCAGGGTTATCGCGTCCACTCGCACGGCATCGGACGTCAAACCGTCTACCTCGACGACCTGGAGGTCGAACACCGGGTCACTCGTGCCGCGATTCTGCGCGGTGAATTCAAGCTCAACGAACCTACGCATACGTACGTGCCCGGGGCGTTGGTTCGGGCGGCGGTCGTACTCGAAAATATCTCCCGCCGACGGGCACTTCCTCTCAGCGTCCAAATCGCATGGCTGCGCAGCGACGGGAGTGAGCTGACAACCTCCAGCGCGCCGATCAACCTGCCCGCCAGCGGCGCCGATTACCGCTCGCGGCAGCCGGTGGACTTCAGCCAACGCATCGTTGACCCGGGCATCTACCGGCTCGTGGCCCGTGTGCGCGGTCGGCGTTGGACGACGCCGGCTGTGTTTGAAACCACCATCGCGGTGACGCGCACCAACCGTGCCTTGCCGCGCGGGCGGGCGACGTTCTTCGGTCTGCAAACCAACCTGATGCGCGAGCCCGCGGCCGATCAACTCCTGGAAATCGAGATCGCGCGTGAAATCGGCGTGCAACTGCTCGCGCTCGAGACGCCCTGGCGAATCATCGAGCCCGGACCGGGTTCGTTCAAGTTCACGGTGCTCGACAATCTGGTTAACCGGATCACACAGTGTGACATCGCAATGATGATCGTGCTCACCGAACCGCCGGACTGGATCACCAACCGCAACGCCGACCATTGGAAACGCCAGGCCCTGGTCATCGAAGCGCTCGCCCGGCGTTATGGGGAACGTGTCTCAGCCTATCAACCTCTACCGTCCGAGCCCGGCCGACTCAGTGACGCGGATATCACCGCGCTCACGCGGATCCAACGCCGAGTGGCGGATGTACGACCCAACATCGAAATCTGCGCACCGCCTATTCGTGTTCCCGCCGACAGTCCAAGCACCGCCTCGCTACCCACGCTGCCGTCGGGCGCTCGTCTGCAACTAGCGTTCGAGACCGCCGGCGACTCCGCCGCCGCGCTTGACGCGCTCGAATCATTCGCGGCCGACAACAAACTTAAATGGACGCCCGGGCATCGTTGGTTCCATCGAGCCGAGACGCTCACCAACTCCGGCGCGATGCACGACGCGGTCGCGATGCTGAACCATTACACGCGCGCCGCCCGCGAGGGAGTCGGCGGGGTTGTCTGGTATGATCTGCGCGACGACACGAACGATCCCCGCTTCCCCGAACGTATGAAGGGTCTGGTCCAACGCAACTTCAGCCCGAAGACTCCCTTGCTCGGCTTCGCCAACGCCGTCGGAATGCTCCACGGCCTGCTCTACGTCGGCGACGTCCCCGGCACGACGCCCGAGTTCGACTCGGCGCTCTTCATCGGCGGCCAGCGGCAGGTCGCCGTCCTCTATCCGAAACCAAACCGCATCCTGCCCGCCGTCTTGACACCTTACCAGATCGTCGACGGCGACCTGACTGTCCTCGATTTTGATCGGCGTATGCGTCCTTTGACGCTCTCGGCGGCACCGCCACTCGCGAATACGCTCCGCGACCCGTTCTTCATTACGCTCGACGCCCTGCGAGCCCAGTCGGAGCCAATGATCGGCCTGGCCCGGCCCTGGCTGCGGCTGCCGGCGTCGGTCTATTGCGGCGAGGAGACCACCTTCACGATCGAGCTCGACGCCCCCATGAATCTGCGACGCAGCTACTTGCAGGTTCGCCTGCCTGAGAATGCTCCCCTTACATCTTCTATCACGTCGCGTGCGTTGCGGGCCAAAGTTGGCAAAACGCTTTCGTTCGACGTCACGCTAACACGCACAACCAACAAGCCGCGGGCCTCAGTCCGCGCGGCCGACACCGCTCAGAAATCCCTCGACCCAATCACGCTGACCGTCCGTCTCCGCCTCGAGGGACAAACTCTGATAGTCCCGGTGACCGTCTATCCGCTGGTGGGCGTGAAGCAAATTAAGACTTCTCAGAAGATCGACGCCGCCGAGTTCGCGATCGGCCGACTGGATTCGCCGGATTCGGAAAATGCGACGTCGCCTTCCAGCGGATGGAATAATGATGACGAATTTCCGCGCGCCTCGGCGCTGCACACGGCTTTTCAGACTCGGAAGCTGCAATTAGCAGTTGCGCTGCCGTCTTCCTTACGGATCGACTCAACGCTTTACCTGGGTTTGGCGGTTGAAAACGCCGACGTGCACACCGAAGTATCTATCGAAAACCTGACGGACCGTCCGCGTCTTCTGCCGGCCGGCGGCACGACAAAAAAGCAAGTGCGTTCGTGGCGCTGCCGCTTATCCGAGGACGATCGGGGGCGAGCATTATGTATCATCTCGATCCCGGCCCGCGCCCTCGGCCTTGAAAAGTACGAATCCGGGACCCGCTTGCTGTTGGCAACGCGCTACGTCGAACCACAAGCCGGGGGCAGAACCATGCCGCTCGTTTTTGAATGGGGTCGCGGTCTCGATGGCGGTCGATCAACCACCCGCTACCACTGGATTCAGTTGTTGGAAACCCCCGCAAATTAACGGCTTTTCCGTTCGCAAGCTTGCGCGTAGCGGCCCGCGCCTCGCAGGCCGTATCTGAGCTGACGGTTTTTGCGCAAAAAAGAAATTGGGTGAATTCAGGTGCGGGCCCTCAGGGGCAGGGGGTTGGGTTTCGAGCGAGGGGGCCATCAGAGGCAATCGCGATCACGCTGAATCGTCTTGATGACCTTAGGACGCCGCACCCTTATGAATTCACCCAAAGATCGTAAACAAAGCCGATAGTTACCGGCTGTCAATATCGGGCACCGACCGTCTGCCTCCGTGCTCAGGCCGATGCGTTCGGTCGTTATCCGCCCTTCCGTGTGCGGTACCACCGACCGGAATCCGCCGCGTTAGCGTCGCCCCTTCCCTTCGGCCCGACAGATAAGCCAAACAGCTTACCTGCTTTACCACACACACCATCGGACAGGATAACGTATATTCTTATGGAGAGTACCATAAAATCCTTACCAATTATGCCATATGCGCGTTAACATAGATAAGTTATCGAACCGTGCGAAAGGACGCCCCCATATTTTGTAGTCAAGAAGATCTACTATTCTCGATATGGTCCCCACACGGCATATTAAATGACACTTTATTCGGGCGTATTGCCCGAAAAAAAGTCCTGTAGGTTTTTGCGCTTGCTGATTTTATGGCGTCAGATTGCCGTGCGAAATCTGTCGGCGGTATTTTAGGAGGTTAAGATAGTTCTGATTGCGATAGCGAGCAACTTCCGCTGAGATGATGAATTCCTTCACGCCGGCCTCTGCTTCCTCTTCCATCGCCTCCAACAATCCGTTCTTGTTGAACTCCATTACGTCCGGGGCATCCTCGATCGGGCTCCCGGACGTGAAGTGGAACTCGGACCGATTGCCGTGACTAGCCAGCCGTCCCAGTCGCTCGATCAGAATGGTGCCTTCCAAGAGCAGCGAGGGACTGCCGTCCTCGCTAGTTGCAATAGCCGCACGCCCAATCCCGCGCTCGGACAGGATCGGCTTGACGTTGCCCCGCTCGGTGTCGCGCAACAATTCCTCGAAGATCCGCGCCTGCGTGGGATTTCGCGGAAATGCCGGCTGCGATGCGGTTCGACCATCGGAAGCCTCGGCTTGCTCGTCTTTTTCCCGAGGCGGTGTGAGCGTACAAGTCGCCGCTATTAACGATGCCAGTATGAACCGAAGCATGATCAGCCTCCCATGTTCCGTCAAACATCTCCCAAACACCGACGCAGGACGGACCTAATATCGGCGTGGGAAAAACTCCACCTGTATTTGATACCACGTTTTGCCCTGAAAGGTAACCGATAAGAGCAGAAATGAAGAGGAACTGTTCGATGACGAAAGTGGCAATTTTCGGGGCGGGTGGCCTGGGATGCCTGGTACTCGATACCCTCTTGCAAACCGAGCGCTACCGCCCGATCGCTTTTCTCGACTCCGACCCCCAAAAACACGCAACCTCGGTCGACGGCCTGACGGTCCGCGGCGGCATGGAAGAACTACCGTTATTGCGCCGCGAGGGCGTGTCGGCCGCGATTGTCGCTATCGGGAACGGTCACGAACGGGTACGTGTCGCTGGCTTACTCAAAAGTCAAGGCTTGCGCCTGATTTCAGCGATACATCCGCTGGCCAGCATCGCCCCATCCGCGCGCCTAGGCGATCATCTGATCATCGGCCCGCGCGTAATGATCTGCGTACACGCCGCCATCGCGGACCATTGCATACTGTCGGCCGGCTCCATCGTGGAGCACGATAACCGGCTTGGAGCGGGTGTTTTTCTACACCCGGCGGTTCGGCTGGCCGGGGGCGTTGAGATCGACGAATATGCCACCCTCGGCATCGGTGCCTGCGTGATTCCCTATCGACAAGTTGGCCGTGAAGCGCGGGTCGAGCCCGGCGCCATTGTGATTCGCGACGTTCTCCCGGGCACAATAGTCAGCGGCGCCCCGGCAGCGCGCCTCGACACCGGCAGGTCACGCTTTGTTCCCGACGAAAAACAACAACACACAACAGCACTCGCTCAGTAACCACAAATCCGGTTAACATACCCACACGGCTTCGATTTGCCGGGACGGATATCAATCCACGGATCCCGGCAAGCACCTTCGGTAATTGTAGGACACAGACGACAACGATGAAGCACGCCATCATCATCCCGGACGGCGCGCCGGACGAGCCGCAGTCGGCATTGAACGGGCGCACGCCTTTGCAGGTGGCTCGCGTACCCGCGCTCGATTCGCTGGCCTCCGATGGTCGCCTGGGAACCACCCACACCGTCACTCAGACGCGGTATCCCAGCGAAGCGCCGACCCACCTCGGCGTGCTGGGGTACGATCCCGAGCACAACCCGGCCGGCGAGGGCGCGCTGACGTCACTCACCCGGAAAATCGATCTCGGCCTCAACGACGTGGTTTTTTGTTGCGATTTTGTGACCGTTATCGACGGACATCTGCGCGACTTCACCGCCGGCTCGATTCCCGCGGCCGAAGCGACGACGCTAATAAATGCGTTGAATGATGCCTTTCATAGCGAGGGATTTCGTTTTCATTCCTGCGGCGGCTATCGCAATTTGTGTGTGTGGGAAAACGCGGGGCCGGTGCCGAAACTACGAACCACGCCGCCTGATCAGATCATGAATCAGCCCACCAAGCGGCACATGCCGCCCGGGAACGCTTTCCGGCCGCTTTACAACCTCATGCTCCGAGCCGAGGCACTCCTCAGCGAGCACGACGTCAATCTGGTTCGTCAAGACCTGGGCGAGAACGTCGCCAATGCAATCTGGCTCTGGGGGCACCAGCCGCTCGGCCCGCTGTCGACGTTTCAGGAGCGTTTTGGCGTGCGGGGGGCACTGGTGACGAGCAGTGACGTCCTACGCGGAATCGGAAGTCTGATCGGCTGGGACCTGCTCGACGTGCCCGGTGCCGCCGAACAGTCGGCGACTGATTTTTCCGCCAAAGGCCGAGCGGCGGCGGCAGCGGTCGACTCCCACGATCTGGTCTGCGTACAAATCCACGCTCCATACGCGATATCCGCAACAGGCAACGTGACGGCGAAAGTACACGCCCTGGAAGCAATCGACGAGCAAATCGTGGCTCCACTGCTCGAACGGCTACAGAAAGAACCACAGTGGCGCATGCTCGTTATCCCCGCCCGCGCGGCCTATACGGCACAACATGGCCGATCCGCGGGTCAAACGCTATTCGTTCTGGCCGGCAGCGGGATCGAGTCCAACCGGGGCGAGGCGTTCGACGAGGAGAACGCCGCCGCCGGCGAAATGCACCCCGATCGGGCGCACCACTTGATGGAGTACTTCCTGCGTCGGTAAGCTATAATAGCGCGGCCGTGGGCCGCAACCAAAGGGGCATGGGGATTGACGATTGACGATTGTGGATTTGTGGTGGGCTGCGCCGTTGAGAGCACCTACTTTGCACTCTGAACGGGCCACCCACGCAACGAAAAACTTCGTGAATCGCGAATAAATCGGCCGTTTGCAGTATAGCGTGCGTACCGACTTCGCATTTGGGCTACGTTTGGGATAACAGTCCGCCGCAAAAGTCGGCCGCTACATGACTTTTGCGGCGGACTGACAAGGCTCGTTCTTGACTTCGATCTCGGTCGAAGTAACAATTTTCTATTGGGTTCCCACCTCGAATGCGAGAAAGGCTTGCACGCCTGATAACTATAACTCGACGGCCAGTGAGCGGTATCGCCCGGAGGAACATCCATGGCTCAAGAGCCAACCCGCCCGGCTTCGGTCGCGGATTTCACGTTTAAGGTAGCCGACAAGACCATTGAAGACCTCAAGGTCACCGGGTTCACCGGTACCGAGGAAATCAGCCGGCTCTTCAGTTTCAACGTGACGTTCTGCTCGATCGACCCCGAGATCGCTTTCGACGACATCGTTGGCAAGCCCTGCGTGCTCGAGATCGATGCATTCAGCGGTTCACGCTTCGTCAACGGGATTGTGCGGCAGTTCGAGCGGACCGGCGAAGGCTCATCGCTGACGTACTATGCGGCCGAGATCGTCCCGGTACACTGGCTGCTGACCCGACGGCACAAGTGCCGCATCTTCCAGGAGAGCAACTGTTCCGACATGACGGTGCCGGGCATCATCGAGAAAGTTTTCAAGGATGCCGGTATCCCCAGCGATAACTATCGCCTGGCGCTCCAGGGCAGCTACGATACCCGCGAGTACGTGGTCCAGTACCGCGAGTCGGAGATGAACTTCATTTCGCGGCTGATGGAGGAGGAGGGCATCTTCTTCTTCTTTGAGCACGCTGTCGACGCGCATGTCATGGTCATCGGCGACAGCCCGGTGGCGCATACCGTGGTCCCAAACGCCGCCGAGTTCGCGTTCCGCGATCAAACGGGGCTGGTCTCGGAACAGGAGCAGGAGTACATCTACAATATCCGCGACGGGCAGTCGATCCAGACCGGCGCGATCACGCTCGACGACTATAATTTTCAGCAGCCGCAGGTCGATCTGAAGACCAACGCCACGGCCGACACGTATACCTCACTCGAATACAGTGACTATCCCGGCAAGTACGTCGACAAGTCGGTCGGCGACCGTTGGGCCATCGTGCGCCTCGAGGAATTCCAGTGCCGGCGGCGCATCCAGCGGATGGACGCCACCGTGCGCGTGTTGTTGCCGGGGTACAAGTTCGACCTGATCGAGCACCCCTCGGAAGCGCTCAACCGCGACTATCTCGTCACGCGCGTCACGCACGAGGCCCACCAACCGCAAAGCGCCCAGGAGGAAGCCGGGGGGCAGCGCGGGATCGAATACAAAGCCGACATCCGCACCATCCCGGCTGATATCCCCTTCCGTCCGCCCCGCATCACGCCCCGCTCGGTCATACAGGGCAGCCAAACGGCGGTCGTGGTCGGGCCGTCCGGGGAGGAAATCTACACCGACAAGTATGGCCGCGTGAAGGTCCAATACTTTTGGGATCGCGAGGGCAAGCACGACGAGAACAGCTCACGCTGGACACGCGTCAGCCAGGGATCGGCGGGGGGGCAGTACGGGATCATGTTCCTGCCGCGGGTCGGGCATGAGGTCGTGGTCGAGTTCCTCGAAGGCGATCCAGACCGCCCGCTGGTCAGCGGTCGCGTCTACAACAACGATTTGATGCCCCCCTACTCGCTGCCGGACGAGAAGACCAAGAGCGTCATCAAGACGCACAGCTCGAAAGGCGGCGGCGGGACCAACGAGATCCGTTTCGAGGATTTGAAAGACAAGGAGCAGCTCTTCATCCAGGCCCAGCGCCAGATGGACACGCGCGTCAAGGCCAACCACTTCCACACCATCGGCGGCAATTACCACGTGGACGTCGGCGGAAAGGACGAAGGCAGCCTGTTCGAGCTGATCCACAAGGATAAGCACGTCCACGTCAAGAACAACGTAAATACGCTCACCGACACGGACGAATCGCACAAAATCAAGGGCAAGGTCTCGATCAAGGTGACCGGCACGCGTTCGACGGACGTCGGTGGCGACGTGGTCGACAAGTTCGGTGCCAACCATAAGCACGAGGTCACGCAGACCTACGCGCTCAAGGCCCTGAGCATCAAGCTCGAGGCGTCCACCGGCATCGAGCTGAAGTGCGGCGGATCGTCAATCGTGCTGACGCCGGCGGCGATCTTCGTCGTCGGAGGTCCGCTGGTGAATATCAACAGCGGCTCGGGTCCGCCGGTCGGTCCGGTGGTGGCGATGGCGACCTCGCCGGAGCAGGCGGAGGATGCCGCCGCCGCCGACGAGTCCGATCCGGGCTACGACATAACGTACAACCCGACGACGGACTCGTACGCCCCGGTAGAGGTGGAGAAGCCGGCCTTCACGCCGGCGGTGATGCCGACCGAAGAGCCCGAGGAAACCACGTGGATCGAGATCGAGATGGTAGACGAAGCGGAACAACCCTGCGCCGGCGAGCGTTACGAGCTGGAATTGCCGGACGGGAAGATTCGCAAAGGCACGCTCGACGCCAACGGATTCGCCCGACATGAAAATCTTGATCCGGGCAGCGTCAAGGTTCGATTCCCGCGTCTCGACGCGGCAGCATGGGAGCGTATTTGATGAGTCCAACGCCGAATATTCCGTCGGCCGGCGGCACAGACGATTTCAGCCAGCGCATTCAGGACGAACAGGCCAAGATGACCGGCCAACAACCCGCGCAACAGGCACGGCAGCAAGCCTCCGAGCAGGCCGAGGCGGCACAGTCACAAACCGAGGGCGACCAGGCACAAACCGAAGACCAGGGCACCGGTCCGGTCGGTCAGGGAGATTATGTCGCCAAGCGCGGCGATTGTATCTCAAAAATCGCCAAGGAGACGGGGCATTTCTGGGAGACGATCTGGAACGATTCGGGAAATTCCGAACTGAGAGAGACGCGGAAGGATCCGAACGTCCTGTTACCGGGAGACAAGGTCACGATTCCGGAACTCAAGGATAAAGCCGAGGATTGTGCGACCGAACAGCTTCACCGTTTCCGGCGTCTGGGCGAGCCGTCGAAACTGCGCATGCGGATCATGCAGGAGCCGGAACCGAAAGCCGGAGAAGACGAGCGGGCCAGTGAGGACACGCCGCAACAACGGCGAGCCGAAGCGGTCGAGGACGAGCCGCGCGCCAACGTTCCGTACACTATGGAGATCGATGGTCAGACGTTTTCCGGGCAGACCGACGAAGAGGGGTATATCGAGCAAAACATCCCCGGCAACGCGAAACGCGGCAAACTGATACTCGATCCGGGTACGCCTAAACAATCAGAGGTACCGTTGAACCTCGGCACGTTGGGGCCCATCTCGGAGGTCTCCGGCGCCAAGGAGCGTCTCAACAATCTTGGATTCGACTGTGGCGATGACTCCGAGGAGGATACGCCGCGTTTCCGTGAGGCGCTCAAGCTTTTCCAGCAGAAGGCCGGATTGGAAATCAATGGTAAACTGAACCAGGAAACGCGCGACAAGCTTCAGGAGGCGCACGGAAGTTAATCGCGCGGTAACAGACGTATCGGGTTGGACCGACGGCACGCCGTTTCCCAGGAATGGAGAAATCATGGCCGACAAGGAAATGGTCAAGATTATTCTCAAGAACGTGTTTATCAAGAAAAACGCAACGATTCCGGGCTCGGGCGAGGCTTGGTTCAGCGGCACACTCGCCGGCGGAGGCCAGTTGGTACAGCTCAAACCGAAAGGCGCCCAGCAACCAGACAAGACGGCTCGCAAGCTGCGCGCCGGGGGGACGTACAAGCTGGGCTGGGAGGGCGTTATCGACGTGACCAACAACGTCGACGAGATCACGATCAAAGTCGAATGCCACGACGCGGACGCGACCAAGAGCCAGAATCACGGAACCGTCACGGAGAAGCTCACCTGGCCGTACAGACAGGATCAAAGCGTCATCTCGAAGCCGAGCAGCCCGGACCTGGTCAAGCTGCAATACGAAGTGCAGTTGTCGATGGGCGGCAAATTCGGCCGGCACAAACCCAAGTCGGTGTTCGCCTGTAGACAAAACATAGGCAGCGCGACGGCGACGTCGGTTTCGGGGGGGAAGACGGAATTCCGAATCGAATTTCATCCGGTTCGTCCTTCACCGACGCGGCTGGCTGAATTGCCGAAGCGTCCCCCGCGGATGAACACGTCGGGCAAGGAAGTCAGCAACAACGGTTCGATCAACATCAAGACCAACTCGCCGCCGAACATCATGCCGAATCCGCCGGTGATACCGATACTGGATTCGAAGCTGGCCACCAAAGAGCTTAAAAAGAAGGCGGCCAAGATTCAGTTTACCTGGTACTACCCCAAGAGCATGAATTTCGAGAAGGCGGGTTCGGACCTGACCTGGGAGGCGCAGGCGCTTTCGGGCTCACCCACCGTCAAGTTTGTGGGCAAGGCGGAAGGTCTGAAGATCATGTGCTATGGCACGGGTGCGAACGAGGGTACGGTTCTGCTGAAATTGAAGTACAAGGACACGGAAGTGGCTCAGTACCGTGCGCTGGTGCGCAAACCCAAGCAGATCAAATCGCGCTTCACTCTGCTGAAAGTCAAGAACCGCAAGGCTGATAGCCCGACCAGCAAGGCTTCCGATATCAAGAAACACATTGCGGTCACCAACGCCCTATTGTGGCAAGTGGGGCTCGAACTGGCGCTGGATACGGATACATCCGTGAAAGACAGCGCCAAGCGCATCGCCGAGGGCGTGTTCGAGATCGAAGTACCGAAGGGCAAGACGCAGGTCACCAGCATGGCCGCCGGGCGCGACCTGGTGAAGTTGAACTATCGCGCGAAAGTATTGAACTTCGTGTACATCAAATCGTTCGTACTTACGATCGGCACGAATAAAATCACAGCGCTGGGGGCGGCACTGGCCATACCCGACAGCAACGAGGCCACGCACAAGATGAAAGATACCGGTTCGCCGAGTTCGTCGTGGGTATCGAACTCCGGCGTCGATTACGAAGTGATGGGCCCGCCGGCGCCGGCCGATCCGGTTGAGATAACGATGTTTCCGAAGCAAGGCACGGGGCCGAACGATTTGTGGGGCATGTTCATCACCGACGCCAACCCATCCGCGAAGGAATTCGCGAATACCATCGCGCACGAGATGGGGCACGTGTTGAACCTGCGTCACCGCGTCGGGGCGGGCGACGACGGCGTGGGACATCCGAAAAACGAAAACCTGATGCACGGCTCGAACCCGGCGACGCTCGCGCAGGATCTCGATATCGTCCAGGCCATGGCCGTGATCAAGAGTAAACTGTTCTAATGACGAAGCCAAACGGCGTTATCTTGCTGATGTGTTTCGCGCTGCCGGCGTGGCAGGGTTGCACGAACACCACCGGGCAAGACACACAAACAAGGACGGACACAGACATGGTCACCGAGCCGCAGGAAATAGCACGTACGTCGAAAGAGCCACGGGAAGTGATGCATGCCGCCTTGACCATGGCGCGCGGCGCGCGGGCCGATCAACACCAAGCCTTGAAGAAACTCCTGCCGACGGAGGATCTCCTTTATCGGCTCGACACTCACGAGGATTACGACGACGTGGGCGGCAAGCTGCGCATCGGCGCGGTGCTCGAGGCTCTGAGCGAAAACCCCAGCCCAACCGCCCGCGAGGTGATTTTCTCACTTACGCAATCCCCCGTGTTTATCGACGACACGCGGCGAGCGCGTCTGCTGATCGAGGCCTGTATCCCGTATCGCCCCTCGCCGCCGGAAGTCATCAAGTTCTGGAACAACCATTGTCGACCGCTGGACGGCTATTGCGACATCTCGATCGACGCCATGATTCAAAACGGCAGCGAGCCGGCGTTGGAGCTTTTCGAGAAGAAGATGCTCGACCCCCAGCACGAAGACAAATACAAGATCGAGTGGCTGCGGAATCCGGTATTCGTTCATCGCAACGAAGCGCCGTTGCTGGCGGTGTGTGAGCGGCTTCTGGAAAGACCGCTGCCGGAACCCTTGCAGGTTCCTCTCGTCGAAGCCTTGTTTGATTACCAGCCTGACACCTGGTACATGCAGGATTACATTCAGGAAGAACCGCCGCGCGGCAAGGCCACGGAAGAAGCGCTGAAGATCCTGCAATCCATCGGCGAGTATGCCTTGAAGAAAGTGGAACTGCCCGATCAATTAAAAGAACAGGTAGAAACCGTCTTGGAGGAAATCTCCGAGAAGAAACCTTAGAGGTGTACCGATGCCCCCCGCCGCGCGAATCACGGATATGCACACCTGCCCGATGGTGACGGGCGTGGTCCCGCACGTGGGCGGGCCGATCCTGCCGCCGGGTCATCCGACCACGCTCATCGGCTTTATGCCGGCCGCCCGCGTCGGCGACATGGCCACCTGCGTCGGGCCGCCCGACACGATCGTCAAGGGTTCACCGACCGTTCTCATCGGCATGATGCCGGCCGCGCGGATGGGCGACAACACCGCCCACGGCGGCGTCATCGTTGTGGGCCACCCCACGACCATGATTGGCGACGGTTGAAAAAGGAGACAGGCACCGCGCGGCCGCCGTCAGGCCGACTGGCGGCGGACGGTCATGTCGAAGTTGCGGACCATGTTTTTGTAGAGACTGTACGTGATCGCCGCGTAGACCGCGATCGCGATGACACTCGTGATCAGCCGCA
This sequence comes from Phycisphaerae bacterium, assembly GCA_030612705.1. Lineage (GTDB taxonomy): Bacteria > Planctomycetota > Phycisphaerae > UBA1845 > Fen-1342 > JALSRY01. Next base: position 38,986 of record JAUWNI010000006.1, read on the forward strand.
CGACCCGGGCGGTGATCAGGGCGGCGGCGGCGGGCGTGTTCACCTCCGATTCAAACACGACATTGTAATCGATCAGCGCGGCGACGGCGTGGAACGGCGTGAACGGCAGCACCACCGCCGCGAGCATATACCCCCCCTGCATCATCGCCAGCGCGCAGCCCAGTAGCAGGCCGGAGCCGCCCATTACGACCGCGGTGCTGAGCATCACCGCCTGCACGGTTTTCTTCGAGATCAGCGAGAATTGCAGGCCGACCATCGCGGCAATCGCGGCGAAGGCCGTCATCAACAGCGGCACCATCACGAACGCTTCCGGCGTGGTCACGTCATTCGCACCATCGCGGAAGAAGTCCGCGACCACGAACAGCAGCAGCGTCACCGTCGGCACGCTGATCATCGGCACCACGAAGCTCACCAACCCGCGCAGCATCCCGGCGATGATGTACTTGCTCGTCAGCGGCGTTGTCAGCAGCAACTCGATCGTCAGAGTCTCTTTTTCACGCGTCAGCGTGGTGGCGGCGGTGTTGGTCACGACCAGCATGATCACCGCCAACTCGATCCAGGTCATCGCCAGGAGCCAGGCCCGCGTCAGGTCGGGCTTGGATGGGTCGAGCGCCCACCAGCCTTTTTCATGCGCGATCAGCAGGATGATGCCCGCCAGGATGCCGCCGATGATGAACACCCAGCGCATCGCCGAGCGGCCGGCGGCCGAGGCCCGCGTGGCCGCCTCGCGCCAGGCGATCGGGTTCTTCCAGACGCGTCGGGGTCTCTGTCGGCGTTCGCCGTTCGGGTCGCCACGCGTCACTGTCCCGGTCAGGCGGCTCCACCAGGTCGTTTCCCCCTCTTTCGCCCCCCGCCGCACGAAGAACAGGCTGAAGAGGATCATGGCGACGGATGCGAGCGTGGTAATCAACATGTAGCCGTACTGCGGATACGCCATCAGCCAACCCGAAATTCGGCCGTAATGAGCCACGTGTGACGGCGGCGGCGCGGGCGTCTGCCCGGTCACCACCGACAGCGCCTGAAACGGATGAATCGGAGCGAGCCAACTCATCCGGTCGCCGGCGAATGGTAAGTATGGATTTGTGGCCGGTGCTTCCGGCAACTGCCCCCACGTGTTGAACCCAATCGCCCAGATCGCGAGCAGATAGACCGCCACGCCGAGAAAGAACGAGAAGATCGTCCGCCGGGTTCCGACCCTGGCAATGCTGATCATGATCGCGAGCGATCCGGTAACCAGTCCCGTACACGCCGCCAGCATGAGGCTCTCGAAAACCTCGCGCGTGGTCACGCCGCCGTAGAGCATGGTGATACAGAAAATCGGCAACCCCGCCAGCAGCAGCACCCACACGAAAGAGAGTCGGCTAAACAGCGAGCCGAGCACGATCTGTGCGTTCGAGAGCGGCGTGGTCAGTAGAATGTGAAACGTGTTGGCGTCCTTCTCCTGTGTGATCGCCCCGGCGGTGAAGACCGGTGCGATAAAGCTCATCAGGAACAACTGCACGAGGCTGACCGCCATGAACGTCACCGTCGCCTGCTTGGCAAGGTCGGCGAGCGAAACGGCCTGTGTACTGAGCCCCTTGCTGCCGAATACAAGCATGACGACGAACAGCACGACCAGATAAATCACGCGGGCCCAAAGATGCCGCGACCGCTTCCCGCCGGCGCTGACCACGCGCACAAGGATCGGGTTGGCGGGCAGGAGCCGCCAGAGCCAGAGACCTATGTCGCGTAGAATACTCATGTTAGGGTTCAGGGTTTAGGGTTCAGGGTTCAGGGTTCAGGATCAGATCCTTTTTTATTCCAGCGTCTCTGGGATTCGGGTAGTTGCTTCTCCAGGGTTTTTTCCAGGCCGTTTAGCATTCGTACGCATTCGAGATATCTCTCACGCATTCTCTCATAGACGTCAGGAGCTATATATCCCTTCAGCTTGGCGATGTAGAGATGGTGAACCGTTTCCAACGCCTCGCCCCGTGCTCGATTCACACCCTCGATCTTGTTCTTGATGTAGCGATCGCTATGCTTCTCCGCAAGATTAGCCGGCGCGCTATTGGACGAACGCCGAATCTGCGATCCGAGCTCAAACCGCTCATCACGCGGCCACAATTTGGCAAGACCACCAACGTTGAGATGGAACTCACAGAGCTTCTGGTAAACGACCAGATCTTCAACCCGCATGAACTCAGGCATGTCGCCTCCCTTACCGACCCAGGATCCAGAGCGCCCAGCACTAGCCGGAGGCCAGCCCGGCGCGCCCCAACGGAAACGGGACACCGCACTCGGGGCAATTGTGGCTTTCTGGAAGCCCGGTCAACTCGTAGCCGCACTCAGGGCAATATGGGCGATTCGAAGGAATTGCGAGGTTGACAATCCATCTGCCGCCCAGGAAGAGGTACGCGCCGATCGCAATCTTCGCGACGGCTGCGCCAATCATCGTGTAGCCCGCCCAAGAGACGCCGCCAAGGCCGGCTCCACCAAGGAAGTCGACCGCAAAACCGGCCGCACGAATCGCTCCGGCTACCCCTTCGACCAGGAAGTAGACACCCACAACGCGCAGCGCGAGGCGGAATGCTGTCTTGTACTTCATGTCATTGCTCGCTGCTCATAGCTCTGTCACCTATCTTCGCGAAGCTCGGAGTCCTCAACGCTGAACTCTGAACCCCGAACCCTGAACCCTCTTACTGCACTATTCCTTTGGTCAGCCGCATGAACGCCGTTTCTAAATTCACCTCTTCCTGCTTGATCTCGCTGATCCGCAGGTCGTTTTGAATCATCGCACGGGCGACGAACGAGAAGTCGTTCGTGTCGCGCTCGAGATTCAGCACTATCATCCCGTCGCGGATCTGGGTCGACTCGACACCCTTCAACTGTGACAAAACCTGCCGGGCCTTCTCCTGGTCGTCCGGCGTCATCACGTGCAGCACGGTACCGACGCGGGCGCGCTGCAACGCCTCGGCGACGGTGCCCTGGTAGACCAGCTCGCCGCGTTCGAGGATACCGATGCTGGTACACAGGTCGGCCAGCTCGGGCAGGATGTGCGAGCTGATCAGGATGGTCTTGCCCATGCGGTGCAGCTCTTTGAGCAGGGCGCGGATCTCGATCCGGGCTCGCGGATCGAGCCCGCTGGCCGGCTCGTCGAGGAACAGAATCTTCGGGTCGTGCAGCAACACGCGGGCGATGCTCAACCGCTGCTTCATGCCGCGCGAGAGCGCATCAACCAACGAATCACGCTTGAAGCTCAGATCGGTCAGCTCGAGCACGTCGCCGACGATCTGTGTGCGCTTCTTGCCGACGATGTTGTAGGCGCTGGCGAAGAACTCGAGGTACTCCTGCACGACCATGTCCTCATACGCACCGAAGAAATCCGGCACGTAGCCGATCAGCGGGCGGATCTTGCGGCTTTCATAGCCAACCACGTGCCCGCACACTCGGGCTTCGCCCCAGGTCGGCTGGAGCAGCGTCGCGAGGATGCGGATGGTGGTCGTCTTGCCGGCCCCGTTCGGGCCGATGTAGCCGAAGCACTCACCCTCGTTGATGCTGAGGTGCAGGTTATTCAGCGCGACGAGCTTGCCGTAACGCTTGGTCAGATTGATCGTTTGAACAATCACTCCGAGGTCCCTCTTGGTGGACGTCCGGCGTACTTGATCGGGATACGTACGCGGTAGATGCTACGGCCTTCCTTGCTATCTTTCGGCTTACCGCCGAGGTGCAGCTTGGCCGGGCCCGGCTCCTCGGACAACAGCAACAAGACCGCCTGGCCGCGCGTGAGCCAGTGGGTCACGTCCTGGTCACAAAGCCCGGCGGTGTTAAGCGGCGCCCCGAACGACGTAAAATCGGTTTTCCGGTTATTGTGCAGGTGCAGATTACGCGTGGAGGCAAGCAGCGCCGCCGCGTCCGGCCGCGGCAGTTCCCCACCGAGCGTTCCCAGGCTCTTCACCCAGTTCTCCAACTGGTAATGTCGGAGCGTCGGCAACATCGGCTCGGTTTTTGGCTCGGGTTTATTAAGGTTTTTCCAGCGATAGCGCTGCGCGTCGTACTGCTCGTACTGGTCGGTTCCCAGCCCGCTGATTATCTCCCCCGCTCGCATTGGCGGGAGCTTCAGCGCTAGGACGTTGACCGCCGGCGGCACCTTGACGCTGTCGTAATATTTATTCTCCTGGTCCGGACGGTCGTTACGCGTGTTGAGTCCCGCGACACGGTACGGCACGCCGCCGTCGCGCTCGCGCAGACGCGGGTCGATATACAGCAGGTAGCCGCCGATGAAATCCATGTCGAGATCGTTTTGCAGCCGGCTTTGCAACGTGATCTTGCCGGTGCCCCGGTCGGCGGTCAACTCGCCCCGGACGCGGCCTTCCAGGCTGCCGCTCCAGAAACCCTCGAACTGCTTGAGCGTCGCCCGGACCAACGTGCCGGCGAGCGCGGCCTGGCCGGTGATCGCCGCGTAGCGCTCCGGCGTCGCATAAAACTCGCTCAGCCCCGGTCCGCTCGACAGCCCGCGAAGGTACCCGTCCTCGCTCGGCAGCGACAGATCGACGAACTGTCGTCGATTGCTCTTGTAGCCGAAATACGTCATCGCGCGGGCGTCGTCCGAGTCGGCGTCGAGATCCACAAAGCTGTAGCTGTGTACAGTCCCCGTAACGCCGCGCGTCAGTCCAACGGCGCCCAGGCTGAGCAGGCTGGCGACGACGGCGAAGGCGGCGAATGCGACCCAACTCAGATGCGTGAGTGAACGCCGCTTGAGCCACGCCCAAGCCCCAAACGTGGCCAGCAGGATGTACGCCGCCACGAACGCGAACGCCGTCAGCACGCGGGCGCTGGCGAGCCGCTGAAACTCGATCTGTGCAATCAACGGTCTGTACAGCCGCCAGAGCCCCGGGCCCATGAATCCCTGTTCGGCCTCTTTGGCGTTGAACTCATTCTCGTTGCGGTTGAGGTCGAACAATTCGTGATAAAACGCGCGTCTTCGGCTGACACGACCCAGATCGCTCAGCCGAGCCGCCGTCGCGATCACCCGCCCGGAACCGACACAGCGCAACGCGATCAGGTTGACCACGCGATTGTCCGGCAAACGGTCCTTGAACGTCACCAGCGCATCATGCGCGGGCCGGCCGACCGCGACCAAAATCGGCGACTCGAACACCTGCTCGGAATGCACGTAGCGTCTCTCGAAGATACTGAGCCGGCGCACTTCGACCGCCGGCTGAGTGAATTCGAGCGGCATGATCCGCGCGAGCACGCTCTTCTGTAGTTTCACCCCCGCCGATCCCACGCCAACCACCAGTTGCCCGCCGTTACGAACCCATTGCACCAGGGCGGCGAGTTGCGGAATGCTGAGCTGTCCGGGATCGGGCTCGTCCCAGACGATCACGTCGACCGCCTCCAAGCCCAACCAGCGGTCCGGCAAATCTCGCGCCGGCAAAGTGGCCACGCAGATCGAGCGATAGTAATTTCGGCGACCCCAGGCCGGGTCGATATAGTCCTCGGCGGGGCTGTTGATGGTGTCCAACCCGGTGACGCGTTCGGCGCTGATGTCCAGGATCAATTGCGTGTCGTTGCTGATCGACTCGAACATCGGCGAAGTCATCCGGCTGATCAGCGCCCCGTCGTCGCCGATGATGTCGATCGTCAGCGGCTGACCGGTACTTTCCTTGAGCGTGACGGCGTAACACCAGACGCGTTTGATGCCCGCCTCGGGCGTGACGGCCACGTGCGGCTCGACATAGTCGACGCGATCGCCGTCGAGGTCGACCCGCTCGCAGCGCAGCTCGACGTCGTAGCTCTGGGTACCTTGCCCGCTGAGCGTCACCAGGATCGGGAACCACTGCCCGTTGCGCACGACGTGTCCGGTGGGGACCCGAGCCTGGAACCCGACCGAAACGACGTCACCCTGCACGGGTTGTGCGCGGGCGACTCCTACGCCGCCGACGACCAGCGACAACAAGCCGAGCGTCAGCGGCCAAAATCGGGATTGTATCAACATGCCGAGCCTGGACTTCCGCATAGGAGCAAGACTAACGTCAAAGGCACGGTATGCCATTATAGTTGCCCCGGTTTGTTCGAACCGCGCACTTGAATATTTCGGCTTAGTCCTTTCGTTTATACGCTGGGTGCCACGGACAAGCGGCAGTTTGCTTGTCCGTGCTTCCAGTTTCGAACCGCTCACTTGCATATTTCGGCGTAGCCCTTTCGTTTATACGCTGGGTGCCACGGACAAGCGGCAGTTTGCTTGTCCGTGCTTCCAGTTTCGAACCGCTCACTTGCATATTTCGGCGTAGTCCTTTAATTTATACGCACGCGCGCCGGGGGAGTTCCACCGGCCAGGCGTTAAGTTCAGAGGTGGGAGTATAACAATGTACGTAGTTAACCCGCTGATTAACCCGGTCGGCGGTATTCTGCGCGCCCCGCCCTGAGTCAACGCTTGTAAACCCTGATGAAAAAGCGAAGACCCCGGCGGACGCACAATCGCCGGGGTCTTTTCTTAAACAGCCTCGTTCCAAGCGAGGGAATCGTAAGCATGTCAAGGATAGACAACAAAACGACAGACATCGCCCTGGAGCATGACAGCCCCACCAGGCAGTTGCTCCGGCTGGCGCTGCCGATCATCGGCATGATGGTCTCGCGGATGCTGATGGGGTTCATCGATTTCGTGATGGTCTCGCAGCTCGGGACCGCGGCCCAGGCCGCCATCTCGCCCGCGGTCCTCCTCGTGTTCACGTTCGCCTGCGTCGGCATGGGTCTGGCCACCAGCGTCCAGACGTTCGTCTCGCAGTCCGACGGCCGCGGCCGGCCGCACCTGGCCGGTTCCTATGCCTGGCAAAGCCTCTACATCGCCGGCATCGCCACGCTGTTGGCCTGCCTGGCCTCGGTCTCCACGCCGATCTGGTACGAGTGGATCGCACGGCTCGGCAAGCACACGCCCGAGATGACGGAGCTTGAAATCGCATACACGCGTATCGCGCTGTGGTCGGTGCCGCTGGCCGTGCTCAGCATTGGGTTCGACGGCTTCTTCATGGGTATCCAAAAGCCGCGCGTCGCCCTGCTGGCGGTCGTCGCGTCGCTGGTGGTCAATGCGTCGGGCAATTACGTGCTGATCTTCGGCAAGCTCGGCTTTCCCGAACTGGGCATCCGCGGGGCGGCAATCGCAACGGTGATCGGCTGGAGCGTTCGAGTCGGTATTCTCGCGACCGCCATGCTGCTGCCCGAGTTTGACCGCCGCTATCACACTCGCCGATCCCAGGCCTGGTCTTCCGCGAAGATCGCCGGGATGCTCCGTGTCGGCGGCCCCACCGCGGTGCAATGGCTGGTTGACATGGGCTCGTGGGTGGTCTTCCTGGCAGTCATCATGCCGGCCTATGGCGTGCACGCCGCCGCCGCCAGCAACGTCGGATTGCAGTACATGCACCTGTCGTTCATGCCGGCAATCGGGATCGGTATCGCCCTGTGCTCACAGGTTGGCTTTGCGATCGGCAAGGGCGACCCCGACCAGGCCGTTGCGCGGACCCGTGTGGCGATGCGGCTGACCGGCGTTTTCATGGGCACCGTGGGGCTGCTGTTCATCCTCGGCGGGCGCCCGCTGATGTGGCTGATGAACAAGGACCCGAACGTAATCGACGCCGGCGTGTGGGTGCTCGTGGGGGCCGCTATCTTTCAGGTCTTCGACGCGATGTGCATCACCCACATGAGCGCCCTGCGCGGGGCCGGCGATACCCGCTGGCCGGCCGTCGCTATTTTCCTGTGCAGTTGGGTGATTTTCATCGGCGGCGGACTGGCCATCGGCCGACTGTTACCCCAACTCGGGCTGATCGGACCGTGGGTGATGTGCACGGCGTATATCATCGTGCTCGGACTACTGCTTCGTTGGCGTTGGCGGGCCGGAAAATGGCGTCAAATCCGGCTCTTCAAGGATACCGCCGCCGACAGCGCCGAGCCGGCCGATGAGTTGGCGGCTATAGCCAGAACGGCTTCGGGAAAGTATTCTGAATGATTCTGTAATCAACCGTGACGTAAGGCCCCCCGGAGGTGTAGATGTTTGAGCCGCTCCCGGCCAAGTTCAGCTTTCCCGAATCCGAGCAGCGCGTGCTTGAATTCTGGAAAAAGCACGATGTGTTCGCCAGGTCGCTCGACCTACGCCGCGACGGCCCGCGCTTTGTCTTCTACGAAGGCCCTCCCACCGCCAACGGCATGCCCCACCCCGGCCACTGCCTGACGCGAGCCATCAAGGACCTCTTCCCGCGCTACAAGACCATGCGCGGCCACCTCGTCGAACGCAAAGCCGGCTGGGACACACACGGCCTGCCGGTCGAGGTCGAGGTCTGCAAAGAGCTCGGCATCCACTCCAAGGAGGAGATCGAGGAGTTCGGCGTCGAGGAGTTTGTCAAGCGCTGCACCGAGAGCGTCTTCCGCTACACGCGCGAGTGGGAGGAGATGACCGACCGGCTGGGCTTCTGGATCAACCTCGACGAGGCCTACGTCACGTTCCACCAGAGCTACGTCGAAAGTGTCTGGTGGGGGCTCAAGACACTCTTCGAACGCGATCTGCTCTATCAGGGCCACAAGGTGGTCTGGTGGTGGGCCCAGGGCGGCACCGCGCTGAGCGCCGGCGAGGTAGGCGAAGGCTACCGCACCGTCGAGGACCCCAGCGTCTACATACGCTTTCCGCTCGTACGAGATGCCGAACGCGCGTCGCGCGCCAACGAAGAGCCTCGGGCTTCAGCCCGTCCGGTCCAGGGAAACGAGAGCGCTGCCGCACCCGGAGAACCGCGCGGACTAAAGTCCGCGGCTCCTCATGAACAGCTCGACCCCTCGAAACCCGTGAGTCTGCTCGTCTGGACCACCACACCCTGGACGCTGGTCAGCAACCACTTCGCGGCCGTACACCCCCTGCTCGACTACGCGCTGGTACACGACAAGACCGGCGACGAGTATTTCTACATCGCCACCGACCTAGTCGAGCCGATCGCCGAGAAGGTCAAGCACGAGTTCGAGGTGGTCTCAACCTGCCGCGGCGAGGATTTGCTCGGCGTGCGCTACGTCCCGCCGTTCGACGTCTACTACGGGTACAGACGTTCCAGATCGCGGGTCTACGTTTTGCCGACGCCGAACTTGGAGCCACTCTACCTTGCCTTGGGCTTCGACCCGGACGCGCGGGCCTGCGATGCGAAGGCCCCGCTGAAGTCCAGTGGGCGCGACTACATCGGCTGGCGTGTTGTGCCAGCCGAGTTTGTCACGCTCGACACCGGCACAGGAATCGTCCACCAAGCACCAGCGTATGGCGAGGTGGACTTCGAGCTGCTTCAGGAAGAGCGCGAGCGGTTCATCGAAGATCATGCTCTCCCGCTCCTCAACGCGGTCAACCCTGACGGTACGTTTGATGCCAGTGCACCGGCGCAATACCGCGGGCGCTGGGTCAAGGACTGCGACAAGGAGATCATGCGCGAACTGCGGGACCGCGGCATCATGTTTCACCAGGAGTCGGTGAAGCACGAGTACCCGTTCTGCCCGCGGTCCGAGGACGATCCGCTGATCCAATACGCCCGCAAGAGCTGGTTCGTCCGCACCAGCAAGTTCAAAGAGGAATTCCTAAAAAACAACGATGGGATCTACTGGCTTCCCGAACACATCAAGGAGGGCCGCTTCGGCGACTTCCTACGGAACAACGTCGATTGGGCCCTGTCACGCGAGCGCTACTGGGGCACGCCGCTGCCGATCTGGGGCTGCGAAAAGACCGGCAAGATGGAGGCGATCGGCTCGTATAAGGAACTACTCGCCAAGCCCGGTATTCAAGGTACGGCAGTGTGGGAGGAGGCTAAAAAGGCCGATCCGGACCTGCCCGAGCACCTCAAAGTCCACAAGCCGTACATCGACGCGATCACATACGACAGCCCGTTCGACACGGGGGAAGAGCCGCGGGCTTCAGCCCGCGCGGACCTGGGAAGCGAAACCGTCACCGCGGACGAAGAACCGCGCGGACTAAAGTCCGCGGCTCATCGGCCCCGCATGCGCCGCGTACCCGAGGTGATCGACTGTTGGTGGGACGCCGGCAGCATGCCGTTCGCGCAGTGGGGTTTCCCGCACGTCGAGGGCAGCGTTGAGACGTTCGCGCAGCGTTTTCCGTGCGATTTCATCAGCGAGGCGATAGACCAGACCCGCGGCTGGTTCTACGGCCTGCTGGCGATCAGCACGCTGCTCTTCAGCACGAAAGCGGAGCAAGACGGCTCCCAATCGAGGTCTTGGTCAACGGATATTACACACTCGCCGACCAAGAGCAGGTACCCGATGCCCTACAAAACCTGCATCGTTCTTGGGCACGTGATGGGCGAGGACGGGCTGAAGATGTCGAAGCGTACCAAGAATTTCAAGGAGCCCGACTACATCTTCGATCACCTCGGCGCCGACGCGATGCGCTGGTACTTCTTCAGCGCTCAGACGCCGTGGACTTCGGTCCGTTTCCAAGAGAACGCCATCCGCGACAGCCAGCGCGAGTTTCTGGTGCGGCTGTACAACGTCTTCAGCTTCTTCAACATCTACGCGAACATCGACGGATTCGATCCAGGCACTGAGGGGCCGGTTTCCACTCAATCTGTGGGACCGGTTTCCAACCGGTCAACCGCGACTGGTTACAAACCAGTCCCACAAAGAAGTCAAATCGATCGCTGGATCACCAGCGAGTTGCACCGCACGATCAAGTTCGTCCGCGAAGCCCTGGACCGGTTCGAGAACTACCCCGCCGCCGGTCGGCTGAACGAGTTCGTCGACGCGCTCTCGAACTGGTACGTCCGCCGCTCGCGCGATCGCTTCTGGCGCCCCCTCGAGGGGAGCGTCGGCGTCCCGCCGGCATCAGACACCGGTTACAAACCGGTGCCACAAGACCAGGACAAATGGGACGCGTACAACACGCTCCACGAAGTCCTGATGACGCTCAGCAAGCTGATCGCGCCGTTCACGCCGTTCTTTGCCGAGACGATGTATCAGAACCTGGTGAGGGGCCAAGGGGTCGAGGGGGCGAGGGGCCAAGGGGAAGGCGAAGATTCTCTTTGCCCGATCAGTGTTCATCTGTGCGACTACCCCGAGTCCGATGAGGCGCTTATCGACGAGACGTTGGCGCGGGAAATGGACCTCGTCCGCCAAGTCGTCTCGACCGGACGAGCGGCGCGGACTTCCGCGAAGCTGAAAGTCCGCCAGCCGCTGGCACGGGTCGAGATCATCCTGGCGTGGAAGGAATACGAGAGTCGGCTGCAAGCGCATACCGGCCTGATCGCCGAGGAGCTGAACGTCAAGAACGTCGAGTTCACGCACGAGGCCGACCACTACGTGCATTACCAGATCAAGCCGAACTTCAAGGTGCTCGGCCCGAAGTTCGGCAAGCTGGCCCCCAAGGTCGGGTCCGCGCTGAACAAGCTCGACGACCCCGCCGCCGCCCGCAAAACGCTCCTGGCGGACGGCGAGCTAGCGCTCACGGTCGGCGACCAGACGGTCACGCTCACCAAGGACGACGTGGACATCCGGCTCGAAGCCAAGGAGGGCTGGTCGGCGTCCCAGGGCCGGGTCGGCGTGGTCGTGGTCAGCACCGAGTTGACGCCGAAGCTGCGCGAGGAAGGCCTGATGCGGGAGCTGATCCATCACGTGCAGGGTTTGCGAAAGCAGCGGGATCTCGCGTACGAAGCCCGTGTGACGCTATACGTCACGGGCCCGGGCGATTTTCTGGACATCGTCCGCCGCTTTACGGACACCATCACGAGCGAGTGCCTGGCGGAACGTATCGAATTCGCGGCTCCGCCCGGCGGCGACGTGTTGGCCGTCAAGATCGAGCGGCACGAGGTGAAACTTACGATCCAGCCTGTTTGAAGGCCGGCGAATCAGACCGGCTTCTCGACGAAAACTTCATCGTGCGTAACAAGAATGTGCGCAACACCGCGCGTATGTGTAAAATATTGCTTTTGATGAGCGTCCGAAGAAACCTGATGACTTATTACACAGGCGTCACGCCTGTGATCCTACCGGCGGGACGCCGGTACCACATGGTGATTAATGACCGATTTACTCGCGCCACTGCTCGAATATGAAGCTCGCTTCGACTCCCATGGTCACCTCGGCTGGTCGAGAGTCGACGGGAAGCGGATCGATCTGCACTGCCACTCGATTTTTTCCGACGAAAACATCCGTTGGGTCCCCAAGTGGATGTCGTTCTACCCGCTGCTCGAGCCCGAGGAGCTCTACGACCTCGCCAAGTCGCGCGGCATGGATTTCGTCACCATCACCGATCACGACACTATCGACGGCTGCAAGGCCCTGGTCGATCGTCGCGGCATGCCGGCCGACTTTATCTTCGGCGAAGAGGTCTCGGTCGCGTTCCCCGAAAACGGCACTGTCGTCCACGTTAACGTCTACGACATCGACGAACTCCAGCACGCTGAAATCCAGCGCCTGCGCGGAAATATCTACGACGTGGCCGACTACGTGCGAGGAATCGGCAAGCTGTTCGTCCTCAACCACATGACCTGGACGCGGCAGCATCGCGTGCTCAAGACCTGGCAGATCGAGACCATGCTCGATCTGTTCACGGTCTTCGAGGGCCTCAACGGCACACGCGGCTACGCGCACAATGCCTTCGCATGGCACGCCACCCGCGGCCGCGGCAAAGTGCTGGTCGCCGGCAGCGATTCACACACACATCGCGTCGGCACTACCTACACGCTCGGCGAAGGCGAGACGACCAGCGAATTACTCGCCAATATCCGCGCGGGCAAGGCGGTGCCGTGCGGCGCGTTCGGCACGCCCGAACAACTCCGCGACGACGTCTGGGTAACGTTGCAAACAAACGTCGATCGCCATATGGAGCAGGCCTCGAGCGCCTGGAAACGGGCGACCTGCCACGTCGTCCAGCATCTTGGCCGGCTCGCCTACCCGTTCCTCTGCCTGGGCTACCACACCCGCCAGAATCTGCTGGTCCGCAAGTCACTCGAAGCGATCCCGGCCCCGGTGTAACAGAGCAGCCGCAGCCGCGCGGACTAAAGTCCGCGGCTATTTAGGTTGTGTTAATAACGGGAGCTGAAATGGTTGAACGTCGCAGCCCCGTTAGCAGGCCGCTACATGACTTCCGCGGCGGACTGTTAGATAGAGTATCAAGTGCTGATTTGCAATGCCGTCAAGCCGGTGGGCACGTCATCGACGATGTCGAAGATATGATCCAGCCCGGTCACCAGGAATACGCCCCAGACCTGGCGATTGATGCCGCAGAGCTTGAGCTTTCGCTCGTTGGTGATCGTGATCAGTTTGCGCAGCTTGAGGAGCTTGGCGATGTTCGACGAGTTCAGGTAGCTGACACTGGCAAAGTTCAGCAGCACGTCGAGTTGGCTGTTGTTCGAACACTGTTCGATAATCAACGTCAGATCATCCGTATACTGTGGATCATCCCCCAATTCGCCGAGCAGCACCGTTTCCGACCAATGTTCAACCGCCATACGCGCCACCACCTTTGCGGAGCAGATTAATGAAAATTACCTAGCAGACAATATGCCAACCCATCAGGGGCGTCAACCCGCCCAACAAGCCGCTGTCGGTATGTGGCGAGCGTCACGGCCTTCTACTTCAATTCGACATTCCAGTACGCAAAATCGAGGAATTGTTTCCAACTCGCGTAACGCGAATCGGTCAGCTTGACCGTCAGTACCGGCGAACGCCGCGGCCGTATCGGCTTGACCACTAAATGCATGTGGGCCTGCTCCGGCGTGCGCCCACCCTTTTTCACATTACAGCGCGTGCATGCACAAACGACGTTTTCCCAACGGGTGATCCCACCCTGCGAACGCGGGACAACGTGATCGATGCTCAATTCACGCGACGAGAAATGCCGGCCGCAGTACTGGCAGTGGTTCTGATCGCGGGCGAACAAATTACGCCGATTGAGCTTGACCGTCACGCGCGGCAACTTGTCGTACACCAGCAGCCGAATGATCTTCGGCACCGCGATCTGGAACCTCACGGTATGGATCCAGTCGTGCTCATCCGGCTCGAAAGTCGCCTTGGCCTCGCTGACCTCCACCCAGTCGTTGAAACCGTACGAGAGGTACTCACCGTCCTCGACCGAGACGACCTCGGCCAAGTCGCGATAGACGAGCGTCATGGCCCGCTTGGCACTGACCACCCGCAACGCCATGTACAGGCGATTCAGCAGTAGGACGCTGGACGACAGGACTGGTGAATCAGCGGTCATGCGCAATACCTGCGTTTTTGCCGCCCCGACTAATGATAGCCGTCACGACACGCCCCTCTCTCTTATAATCATACTAATGTTACGCTGATATACATTCAACCTCCACATCTTGGGTTAATCGTCTTTTCACACACCAAATATCGACTTCGCTCACGCACACCGCCGATGTGCGCCATTGGCAACGTCCGGAAACGCTTGCACACGTCGGCAATGCGCGGGATAACCACCGCATGTCTGGCCACGAGCCCGGATCAACCCGTCAACACACTCCGGAAACGCATCGCGATCGACGGGCGTTGCACGGGCTACTCGGGCTGCTACTCATTGCCGCCGTTATCTGCATCGGCGGCCCGGCCCTCGACGCGCCCCTGATCCAAGGCGATGAACGGATCTTCATCGCCAACAATCCCGACGTCACCGGCCAAGGCATATCCAAACCCACCGGTTTTCGCGGAATCGACATATTCCTGCACAAGCACGAAGACCTCTACCAGCCGTTCACAATCCTCAGCTACGCGATCCAGTGGTCGCTCGGCGGCGAAGATCGCATTCTCCACATCCGCCTGACCGACGTGCTCATCCATGCGCTTAACGCTCTGCTGCTTTGGGCTGTCCTTCACGCTTTGCTGGGGCGACTTTACCCGGTAAGCAACGGCGTAACCGCGACGACGGCCTGGGCACTGGCCTTCATCTGGGCGTTGCACCCGATGCTCACCGGTGCTTTTGCCGCCGACATGGGCCGCACGCACCTGCTGGCGGCCACGTTCATCTTCCTATCGTTGCTGCTGCACCTCAAATCGCTCACCACGGGCGGGTGGGGCTGGTTCATCGCGGCGCAGGTCGCCTTGCTGCTGGCAATGCTGAACAAACCCATGGTCGGGTGGATTATTGTCGTCTTCGTGCTCGAATGGGTGCTGCTCGGCTTGCGCCGAACGCTGTGCTCGCCGCGCGTCTACCTGGTCGGAATCATCTGCGCTGCTTTCGCGCTCCTGACGCTGTGGACAACAAAAGAAACGTTTCTGTTAGAGGAATCACCGCTGCCGATCTTCGGCGACCCGGTCGCCCGGGCCGCGCTGGGGCTCTGGATCTATCTGCGTAACTTCGTCGCGCCGCTGTGGTGGATCACGGCTTGGTATCCGCCCGACATTCACACCGGATGGACGCATCCGGCCGTATGGGCCGGCGTTATCGCAACCGTAGCCGCCGGTGTCGTCGCGCTGTTTGCGGCGCGCGGTCGCCGATCGCGAGGCGTCACGGTTGGTCTGGTCTGGTGCTGGGCGATGTGGCTGCCGGTCAGCGGGCTCGTGGGCGCGCGCGTACTGGCCGCTCAGGACCGCTATATGTACCAGCCGATGGTCGGCTTGCTGCTGGTGATCGGAATCGTGCTGCTGCACTGGGTGCATCGTGAGCGCGGCCTGACACGCCGTCGCGGCGTAATCGTGACGATCGTCGCGCTATTGCTCGGTGTCGCCGCCCTGCCGTGGGATCGGTACATTTGCCGGCACGCCCGTAGCACACTCCAGCGTGCCGAGCGCGTCGCGCGGCGCCGTCCCGACGATCCACGTGTGACGGAATTTCTGGCGGCGGCTTACGACTTCTGCCGCGATCATGACACGATCGAAGCGCACCAACCCGACCCGCCGGATTTTCGGGCGCTGATGGCCGACGCGCTGCAACGCGCCGCCGATCTGGCCGAGGAGGGCCCGCGCTACTTCGGCAACAATCAAAACCGCGCCGAGTTTCATCGCCGACTATCGTACAACTTCTGGAACATCGCTCTTTACGAATCATCGCTCGCCCAGGCCCGGCGTGCCCACGATTTCGAGCCCGAAGCCAAGATGACCTGGGTGCGGCTCGCGCATGCCTACCGATCGCTGGGACACTGGGACGACACGCGGCGGGCATACGAGAAGCTCGAGGAAATCATGCCCGACGACGCGCCTGACCGCGGGTTGCGTCTGGTCGAGCACGCCGACCTGCTGCTCAATCGCCTCAACGACCCGAGCAAGGCGCTCTACAAATTCCGCGAGGCGCTGGAAATCGACGACCTGGAACAAGACGCGAAACGCGTCGCGATACTGGGGGCGGCCCGTTGCGAGGTCCTAGCCGGCAAGGGCAGCGACGGCTTCGAGCTCGCCATGAAAATTTTTCGCGCCGAACCCCATAATCTCGAGGCCGCCAAAATCATCGCCCTCTACTACCTCCGCAGCCACAACTGGGACAAGGCCCACACCGCCTACGGCGGAATCCTCGGGAAGTATCCGACCGACTACGAAGCCCTGCGGGGGTTCCAGAACGTCTGCGTCAATACCGGCAACTGGACCGACTCGGCCTTCGCGTGGCAAACCGCACGTGAACTCGCACGTAGGAATCCGATCTTCCATGCCCACTTCGTCTGGTCGGCCGCCTGTTCCGGCGAAGAATCCGTCGACGATTGGGCAAACGAGTTGCTCGAAGTCGCGCCCGATAATCGCTTCGCCTGCTTGGCGCAAATGCTGTTGGCGATCCGGGCCGGGGACTTCGAGCAGGCTCGGCAATGGATCGAACGTGCCCGGGGGGGGCAAAAACTGCCACTGGCTCGCGAATTCGTCCGCGCCGAGGCCACCCTACGAATCATGATCGAGCAAAAAGAGCTCCCCCCGGAGACCGTCCTCCTGCAAGCCGCGCTATGGGCGGAGATCGGCAGCCCGGACCGTGGCCGGCAATTGGTGCGCGATTATCTCGAAACCCACCCGGACACGCTTCGCCGCGAGTTGGCCGAGCAAATTCTCACGCAGGAACTGCGCGCGGAAACCGCTCCCTGACCACAAATTCACAATACCGACGCCTCGCACGGCCGATTTGAAGGATTGCGGGTTGAATATCGATGCCCGCTTGGTATACTTAAATGTGGTAAGGGGCAGCACGAAAAGCGGCGGCAACGCTTAACGTAAAGCCCGTACTGACTACAACTTGCTTCTACTCGCTGCGGCACCCTCAGACCGCGCCAATACCCAAAGGGTGCCGCACGCCCTTTATAGGGCCCCCCCCTACCCCGCTCGTACGTTATAATCCCGCCGTGCGACCACGATCATCGTCCAAACCGAATTCTCGTCCCCGCCACGAGTGGCTCTACGCGCTTCCGAACGCACGACTGCCTCGGAGGGTCACTTGCGGCGGCCAACGCTTCGAACACATCGACACCTTCAAGCACGACTTCTTTGCCGCCACCGGACTCTATCGCGGCCCCGACGGTCTAGCCGTGTTGAAGATGGGCCGACAAAACGAATTCATGACGATCCCGGCCAACTGGACCGGCGTTTTTCTCACACGTCGCGAGGTTCATATCTACGAGCTGTTGCGGAACGTACCGGGCATACCACGGCTGATCGGCACGGTCGGCCCGAACGGGTTCCTGCACGAGTACGTACCGGGGCATCCGCTCAGCCGTGATGAACAAGTCTCGGACATGTTCTGTGACGAGTTGCTGTCAATTATCGATACACTGCACGCGCGACACATAGCGTATGTCGATCTCAACAAGCGGCAAAATGTCTTGATGGGCGACGACGGGAAACCATACCTGATCGATTTTCAGATCTCGCTTTATCTGCCGCCCGTCGGTTGGCGACGTCTCCGTCTTGTCCGTTGGCTTTTGAAACGTTTCCAGCACGCCGACCGCTATCACTGTCTCAAACACAAGCAGCATATACGCCCCGACCTGCTCAGCGACCGCGAGCGAGCCGAGGTCGAGCGTCTCAGCATCTGGATCCGTATGCACCGCCGATTCACGCGACCACTGACGAACCTGCGACGGCGCACACTCAAACGGCTGAGCCGTTCGGAAACCGCGGAGATCGCCGGCTCATCAACAAAGTAGCGGCCGGCGCCTCGCCGGCCGTAATAGGCCGGAAACGCCGCTTTGGGCGTTCGGCCCGCGAGGCGCGGGCCGCTACATGACTTTTGCGGCGGACTGCTAGCCGGATCAGGCCGGGTAGGGTACAGTGTTTTCGGACGTTTCGTCCATGAAGCGAGGTAAACCTAGAGACCAACCGCAAAACAGGAACATCGACATGACCAGGACATCGCTTTTCGCCTTGGCCGCCACGATGTTGGCGGCCCTCGCCGGGTGCAGTTCCACCAACCGACTCATGGGGCACAACATTACGGAGCGCGGACGCTGGTACGGCGAGCTCGGGATCACCGGCCACCTCAACAACTTGACCGTCGAAGCCGGCTCGCAAATAACCAAGCTCTCAATCATCGGTGACGGGAACGAAGTCACATTCGAAGAGCGCTGCACGCTTGGAAAAATCGAACTCTGGGGTGACAACAACACGATCAAGGTCCCCGAGCATCTCGTCGTGCGCATCAGCCAGGTCGGCCCGGGTAATCGCGTCATCCGCTATACACCCGGAGCCAAAGCCCCGGCCCCACAGCCGCCGGCCGAAACCGCTCCGGAAAACTACGAGCAAACAGCCTTCATCGAGGTCACCCCCGCGGACGAACCGGTCGAGGAAACGGCTGAAGAGGATCTCCCGACGCCCGAAGATTCACCCGGCGACTCCGAATAAACCCAAGTCACCCGCGAATTCGTTCGAGAGTACAGTTACAAACGAGGCAAAACACCATGGCCGATGCACAGTGGTTTTACGTTGAGAACGGCCAATCGATCGGTCCGCTGACCAAGTCCGAGCTGTTGGCCAAGCTGCCGTCGCTACAGGGGGATGACACGCTGATCTACGGGCCGGGGTTGAGTTCCTGGACCGCCGCCCGCGCGATCCCCGGATTGCGTGCCGCCGCGGCCGCCTCCGAAAGTCCCCCGCCCGCGCCCCGCGCTCGCCGCGCTGATGAAATCGATTATGAACTGTTCGGCGACGACATGCAGTATGTCGAGATCGAGGTTGACCCGGACGAGATGGTCATCGCCGAGGCCGGCGCGATGATGTACATGACGCCCGGTATCCGGATGGAAACGACTTTCGGCGATCCCAGCCGGCGTGAGCAGGGGCTGATGGGCAAAGTCCTGACGGCCGCCAAGCGGAAAATCACCGGCGAATCGCTGTTCTTGACGACGTTCACCGGCAGCGGCCCCGGTAAGCAACAGGTTGCCTTTGCCGCCCCCTACCCCGGCAAGATCATCCCGATGGACCTGGCCCAACTCGGCGGTGAACTGCTCTGCCAGAAAGACTCGTTCCTGTGCGCCGCGCGCGGCGTCAGCATCGGCATCGCCTTTACCAAACGCTTCGGGGTCGGGCTGTTCGGCGGCGAAGGCTTCATCCTACAAAAACTCACCGGTGACGGCCTGGCCTTCGTCCACGCCGGCGGAACGCTCTGCCACAAACGGCTGGCGGCCGGCGAGAGTCTCAAGATCGACACCGGCTGCATTGTCGCCTTCCAGGCTTCCGTCAGTTACGACATCAAGTTCGTCGGGGGATTCAAGAACACGCTCTTCGGCGGCGAGGGGCTTTTCTTCGCCATCCTGACCGGACCCGGCGACGTTTGGCTCCAGTCACTCCCATTCTCACGCCTGGCCGGCCGCGTGCTTGCCGCCAGCCGCGTCGGCGGAAAACACAAGGGCGAGGGCAGCATCCTCGGCGGCCTCGGCGGCCTGCTCGACGGCGATAACCGGTAAACACACGCAGTACATAGCGCGGCCGTTGGCCGCAACCAAAGGGGCATGGGGATTGACGATTGAAGATTGGGGATTGACGATTGGGGATTTGTGTTGGGCTGCGCCGTTGAGAACACCTACTTTGAACTTTGAACTCTGGACGGGTGGCCCATGGCTTTAGCCGTGGGGGACACGAATCGACCGTCCATTCGTGTCCCCCGTCGCTTCAGCCCGCGCGGCGGGAATCATCCTCACAGCGGCCAAACGAGCGGAATCACGATCACCGCCGTGATCCACAACAACACGTTTATCGGTAAACCGACGCGCAGAAAGTCGCTGAAGCGGTACCCGCCCGGACCGTAAACCATCATGTTGGTTTGATAGCCGATCGGCGTCGCGAAGCTGCACGAGGCGGCAAACGCGACCGCGAAGATGAACGGGCGCGGGTTCACCCCAAGCTGATCGGCCACCGCTATCGACAAGGGAAAAACCAGGATCGCCGCGGCATTGTTCGTGATCAGCTCGGTGAACAACGAGGTTACGAAGTAGATCGCGGCCAACGCGGCGATGGGACCCAACAGATGTGTACTCTTGATCACCAGCGTGGCAATCGCCTCCGCCGCCCCCGAAGCATCGAGCGCGGACCCGAGCCCAAACGCCGCCGCGATCGTCAACAGCACGTCCCAGCGTACGCTCCGCCGGGCGTCTGCCGCTGAAATGCACCGCGTCAACATCATCAGACCGGCCACCAGGAACGCGGCAACGACCGTCGGCAGCCGTGGCCCGCCGAAGACCAGCAACAAGATCATCAAAGCCAGTAATCCCAACGCCAGTGGGGACCGGTCGTGCCGAACGGGCCGGACCTCCTCCATGCCGCTGACCAGGTAAAAATCCGGATTATTACGATTGGCTTCGACAAAGTGCGGACCGGTTTGCAGCAGGAGCGTGTCGCCCGCGTGCAGCACAATATCGCCGATCCGCCCGGTCAGCCGCTCGCCCCCGCGGTGAACCGCGATGACCGCCGCGTTATACAGGGCCCGAAAGTTGGAATCACGTATATTCCTGGCGATCAACGGCGACGTGCTGGAAAGGACCGCCTCGCAGTACCGCCGTTGCCGGCCCTCGCCGAACGATTGCGCGGATTCATCCTCCGTGGCGGGCACGAGGCCGGGAATACGTTCCAGATCGACGATCGTGCTGACCACGCCCGCGAATGTCAGCCGGTCGTTTTCCAGCAGAACCTCATCCGGCTCGACCGGAGCGATGACGCGGCCGTCACGGAGGATTTCGATCAGAAACAGACCGGGCAGCCGTCGCAGCCCGGCCGCTTCGATCGTCTTGCCGATCAGCGGGCAATTCGCCCGGATGCGCATGTCGACCAGGTATTCCCGCACCGACTCGCCCAGCTTTTCGAGCAGGTCCTTGCGGTCCGGCAATTGTCGGCGACCGATGAACCAGAGGTACAAAATCCCCACCACGGCGCACGGCACCCCGAGATACGCGAATTCAAAAAGCCACAGGGGCCGCAGGGCGTGCTGTCGTGCCGGATCGAGCTCGCCATGCGCCAGCTCCTGGACCAGACCGCCGACGACCAGGTTGGTGCTCGTGCCGATCAGCGTACATGTGCCGCCGAAAATCGACACGTAGGAAAGCGGTATCAGCAGCCGCGACGGCGAAATACGATGCTTCCGGCACCAGTCGGTGACCACCGGGATCAGCATTGCGACGACGGCGGTGTTGTTCAGGAACGCGGAGAAAGCCGTCACCTGCGGAGCAATGCGCAGCAGGGCGCCCCGCTCGCTGTGGGCGTTGCCCAGCATGTGCCCCCCGATGCGATCGAGCGCCCCCGTTTCGCGCAGACCGGCGGTGATCATGAACAGCGCCGCGACCGTTAACATCCCGGGGTTCGAAAAGCCTACCAGCGCGTCGTCAACGTCGATGATCCCGAAAATCGTGACCAGCACGGTCCCGCCCCACAGAACCACGTCGGGCGGGGCAACTCCGCGCACGAGCACGACGAAGACCAGCGCAACGACACCGATAGTAAACCACGCTTCCCAGCCCAACGATCGCTCCCTCAATTCACGGACGGAAACCGACAGCGCCAACACTTACAGATCGTACGTGGCGAGCATTGTACCCCGTCCACGTTGACACCGGCAGGGTCCACGTCAGGATAATGGGTAGCGGGTGAGCATCAGGTTCCATGGCACCGTCTATACAACAGTCCGACTCTCAGGAATCGCTCGGCACACACACTGCCGCGCGCTCCACGCATATGAAGCAACACGCCCGAGCGCACTTTGAGAGTTGGGCGCTTTCGTACGATCGCTCGCGGCTGAACGAGTTGGTTTTCTATCCTAGTGTTCGTGCCTGTCAGGAAGAGATTACTCGCTGGCAGGTAAGCCGCGGCGACAAGCCGTTTCGCATGATCGACGTCGGCTGCGGCACCGGCTCACTGCTCGCGCTGCTGGCCCGCGACTCGCGGGCGGAGCTGCTGGTCGGGCTCGATTACACAGATGCGATGATTCGCCGCGCCGCCGAGAAGTTCGCCGATTCTGAATACGCAAACAAGCTGCGCGCGGTCCGCGGCGATTCGGAGCGTTTGCCTTTTCCCGATCGATCCTTCGACGTTGTCACCTGCTGCAACTCGTTCCATCACTATCCGCATCAGGCCGACGCTGTCCGCGGATTTCGCCGCGTGCTGCGGCCGGGCGGGCTGCTGGTCCTGATCGACGGGTTTCGCGACAACGTGATCGGCTGGTTGGTCTTCGACGTCGGCGTGGCGTTGGTCGAGAAGCACGTCCACCATGCCGGTTGGTCGGAACTGCGTAAGATGATTATCGACGCCGGCTTCGCGGAGCTGCACCAGCGAAAAAAGAACGTCCTCGCCCCGCTGCTGATAAACGTCGCCCAGGTGGCCGACTGAGAGCCGTTATCAAACACAAGTGTGCCACCATTCCTGTGTCACACTAATGCTCCGTCACACCTCAATTGATGGGTGCCATGCCCAAGCCGAAGGCGCGGGTATGTTTCTAAAATAACCGTGCGTGGAAACGCGCCGAGCGATGGCCCGCACAGCGGAGCCGGCGTGTCCCCACGCCGGTTTACGGGCCGAGGACGGCCCGGCTCTGTTGCATGATAACGCACGGTCATATAGATGCGGGACCAGCATGGCCGCGCTTCGCTTGGCCATGGCACCCAAGCAAACAGCAAACAAGCACCCAACGCGCCCGTAGCCGTCAATTCAACTGTGACAGAGCACTAACCGCCCTTCGCCGGCACACGCATCTCCCCGCGCACGGTCGTGTGCATCATCCCGCCGACCGAAACGCGGTAGCCTTTGGAGGTCGATTCAACCAGCGCCCGCACGACGCCGGTCCGTCCGCCGGGTTGACCCTGGAGACAGTTGAGCGCCGCCCGGTTGCGGGTCATCGGTACGAGTTCGTTGATGGTCAGCAGCGCCGCGAGTGGGCCGTGGACACTGCCGGTGACCGGATCCTCGGGCACGCCGCGGGCCGGTGCGAAGAATCGTGAGACGACGTGCGCAAAATCACCGAGCGTGTCGAGCGTCGAGACGCAGACGCCGCGGATCTTGTGTCGCTCACAGAGTCGGCGGAGTTCCTGAAAGTTCGGCTGCAACTCGACCAGCGTCCGCCACGATTTTATCAGCAGGATCAGATCGTTATCGCGGGTCCGCATGATTGGCACGCTGGCTTCGAGATCGTCCATCGTGAGCCCGAGCAGCGCGGTCAGTTTCATCGGGTTCGTGCTGTCGGGCTTGAGCAACGGGTCGGGCATCGCCAGCCACCAGATGAGCCGGTCTTCATCCTGGGCGATGATTTCCGGCGTGAGAATCAGCAGCCCGGCGGCCGTCTGGAATTCGATCTTCGCGTCCGACTTGCTGAGCAACGCCCGGAATCCGACCAGCTCGGACCACGCGTGCGCCGCCGCCAGCGTCGCGTGACCGCAGAAATCAACTTCGCCCGTTGGGGTAAACCAGCGCAACCGCGGCGGTGCGTGTAGATCGTTCGCCCCGCTGATAAACGCCGTCTCGCTGGCGTTTACCTCCCGCGCAATCGTCTGCATCTGTTTCTCATCGAGTGCGTCGGCGTCAAGCACCACGCCGGCCGGATTGCCGGTAAACGACGTCTCGGCAAAGGCATCGACCAGACGAAACTGCACGGTATCGGCCATCGGGTTCTCCCGGTTTTCTTCTTGTCAAACCACCAGCTCTGTCACTACTCGATTGATGGGTGGCCCATGGCTTTAGCCGTGGGGGACACGAATCAAAGTCCTATTCGTGTCCCCCACCTCTAAAGAGGTGGGTCACCCTTCATCTTTCCCA
Organism: Phycisphaerae bacterium; assembly: GCA_030612705.1. Lineage (GTDB taxonomy): Bacteria > Planctomycetota > Phycisphaerae > UBA1845 > Fen-1342 > JALSRY01. The sequence goes on from JAUWNI010000006.1 coordinate 63,136, forward strand.
CCATTCCACGTGCAACAGAGCACCAGTACTCCGTCACGCCTTGGCTTTCATGTTGTAGCGTCGGCGCCCCCCCGCCCCCCGGGGCCGGCACGTCGCCGGCCGCGAGACCCCGCGGGCCCGGGGGGGCGCCGCAGCCCCGGGGGGGGGGGTGGGTGGCG
>JAUWNI010000211.1 GCA_030612705.1 Phycisphaerae bacterium
CCAGACGCCACTCACGTCAGGAGATTCGTGGATGTGCCCGTGGAGCGTCACTAACGGCTGGCGGCGCTCGATGAACCGATACACCGCCTCCGACCCGACCGCGTCGCCCCTCCCGCACACGTCCAGCCCGAGGTTCGCCGGAGGCATGTGGAGGACGTAGAGCGCGGTTGCCGGGTTCCGCGGCGATGGCAGGCGGTCGAGTTCTTCCTCGATGGTCGGCCATGCCCGAGCCTGGGTCGGCCAATCGGGGATATCCTCGAAGCCGTCGGGCCGGGAGAGCAAGGCAGACCCGAGCTGCGGACCGAAGTGATAGCTCTCCGTATCCATGCGGCAGCGGTCCTTCAAGCGGAACGGGTAATCCACCACCCAGTTCATGCCGATCAGGTCGAAATCGCCGAGTTCCAGGCGCGCCTGGGCCAGGTTCGTCGCCAGCGGATGGCGGGAGCAGATTTCGTCCAACTGCTCGTCGTAGACGCGGAGATCGTCGTTGCCCAGCAGCGCCGCGTAGCGAATCCCGGCCGCGTCGTACTCGCCCAAGTGCGGATCGAGGAACCGGTCCAGGAACTCGGCCTGCACTGCGTGCAGGCCGCCGGACTTGGGCAACATATCACCGCCGTTGACGACGATGTCGACGCTCTGGTCGCGCGCGATGCGGAGAACCTTCCGGTACTTGGCGTGGTGCCCGTGAAGATCGGTGACGAAGAGCAGTTTCATGGGGCCAAATCAGAGCACAAGCGCGGGGAACGGGCATACCGTTCAGCCGTAACCGCTCAGTCGCAGCTCGTTCCGTAAACTGCCAGCAACGCCGACAGGTCTGATAGATCCACGTCACCGTCGAGGTCCGAATCCCCGTCGGCAGGCGTCATCCCGCTCCCAGCTCCGTAGTTGGCCAGGAGACCGCCCAGGTCAGTGAGATCAATGTCGTTATCGCCGTCGAGGTCGCCCGGGCAGTGCGATCCGAACTCGTCGGCCCCCATGTCGATCTGCCAGTCGCCGTTCTCGTTGCCGTCCCACACTCGCCACTGGCCGTCGATGTCGCGGTCGCTTGGGTCCGGGATGAAGTTGGGATCACCAGCGTCGATGCATGGCGAAGCGTTGATCAGGTGATAGTCGTTGTCCTCCCATGTGTTTGGATCGTTGTCGGGGCCATCGGGGTCGACAAACAGCGGATCGGCGTTGATGTTGCCCTCGCCCGGCCAGCCACCTTGCACGTCGCTGTAGGTCACAATTGGGTTGGGCACGGGAATCTCGACAGGCGTATCGCCCCACAGTATGCAGTTCGAGACGGCTGGATAACTGTCGAACCAGCAATCGAGCCCACCGCTACCAGCGCCCGCCGTGTTCATGCAAATGGTGCAATTCGCGATAGTCCCGCCACCGAATACTCCTCCTCCCAAGGCGAGCGCCGAGTTTCCCGCGATCAGACTACTGCAGATCGTGCTCTCGTCTGAGCAAGTAAGCCCGCCACCGTGCAAAGCGGAGTTACCAGTGATCACGCAGCGGTCGATCGTCACTCGATACGGTGGCGACATGTCATGGATTCCACCGCCGGATCCTCCCGCTGTGTTTCCTATGATTGTGCAGCCGTCGATTGTCAGCGCGACTTCCCGAACCAGAACACCTCCGCCGTAATCTTCCGCCCAATTCCCTGCAATCGTGCAATCCCTAATCGTAGGGCTGTACGGTGAGGACTCGCAGAAAATACCACCTCCGAATGGTGCCGAATTTCCGATGATCGTGCAATGCTGAATCGTTGGCCAGCTGAATGAATCACAGAAGACTCCGCCGCCGTACGCGGCGTCGTTGCCCGAGATCGTACACCGCTCGATCGTCGGAAAGCTGTAGGTGCCGCAGTAGACTCCCCCGCCATATGAGTCCACATTTCCCGAAATCGTGCAGTGGCGGATTGTCGGGCTGCTGTGGGAGCAGAAGATCCCACTGCGATCCGCGCCTGTGACACTAAACCCATCCAAGATGGAAGCTGCCGCCTCCTCGCTATGAAAGCTGAATCCTCCCCCGATTCCGGTGCAGTCGATCATGCAGCTCTCCGGCCCGTTCTCGCTGCGCACGGTGATGGCCTTCCCGCCGAAGTCGAGGTCGCGGTTACCGTCGCCAGTGTACGTACCATCGAGCACCAGCACCGTGTCGCCGTTGTCCACGGCATCGATCCCCTCCTGGATCGCGTCGAACGGATGCTCTGCCGAGCCATCCTCCAGCGGATCACTGACCAACGGATCTCCGGGGCCGGGATCGTTGGGTGCATCATCGTCCACGTACCACGTGGTCTGTGCTTGGACAGTCACCCCCAGCATGATGCTGCCGACCAGCAACGCAACGAACACGCGAGCGTATGCACGAGCGGACATGATTCGTTCCTCCGTCTGTGCGACGTGCTCGGCCCCTCCGAGCCGCCGCATCCCACCTGAGATCTGATCGTAATACTGCATGATAACAGAACGTGCCGGGAAACGGGATACCTGGAAGCCCGTAGAACGCGTGCAGAGTGCACGCGACAGCCTCACCCGCAACCCCAGCGTCACCGAGCACCTTGTAGGCTGATTCGGGCTCCCGACCCAGGAAAGTGGAAGGCGGCATGAATCGCACGGTCGCGGGATCAGCGTCCGTTCATTGCGACAGGCCGGGCTTGTCATTCGTTGAGCGCGGCTCGGCCGTGGCGGTCCGATCTCTCGCGGTTCTGAGTCTCCACTCGGCTTCGCTGAGCGCGAGATCGAGATAGCGCGCATTGAACGCCGCCACCCACTGTCGCTGATCGTCGTTTCCAACGGCCGACTCGACCACGTCCATAAGCCTGTCCAGCGGGCAATCGATGAACGACCGGTCATCGGGCTTGAGCAACTTCTGATAGCCCTTCACAACCTGGGCACATTCGCTGTCCCCCGGGTGCCGAACCAGCATGAGGTACCCACCGGCGTATGGCGATGCGGGATGAAGATTCATGGCCACCGCCAGCAGGTGGTCACGCCACAGTTGATTGTGCCGCATCTCGGCCAGTTCGTGCCGGGCCGTCTCCAGCCAGGGCGAATCCGGTCGGTCCGACCACCGTCGATATGCGGGCGTGTCGGGCGTCTTTTGCGAGAACGGCTCCGTC
>JAUWNI010000150.1 GCA_030612705.1 Phycisphaerae bacterium
CCGCCCCCCCCACACGCCGCCGGCCCCCACCCACCGCCCCCCCCCCCCCCGGGGGCGGCCCCCCTGCCCGGCAAACCACCACCCCCGGGCGCCCCCCCCCCGGGGGGGGGGCCGCTACATGACTTTTGCGGTGGACTGCTACGGCGTTTCGCCGGTCGGCTTTGCCGCGAACAATCGTTCCAAACGATCGACATTACCGTTCATGACCGTCAGGAAGTCCTTCCCACCCGCAATCTCATCGCTCTCGAGCGCCTCGCACGGCGAAAAAACGACGCTCCCCACGCCTAGCTCGTCCTTCATCCGGCCGGCAATCTCCTTGGTCGGCTCCGCCTCCCACAACATGTACTTCGCCGGCTGCTCCTCAAGATATGTTTTGATCATATTGAACGTGTCGTCATCCGGCATTTCTTCCGGATCCAGATGATACGTCTTCAATTGCCAGTCGTACCGCCGGCCGATGTAGTTATACGCCGGGTGCGAGCACAGCAAGACCTCATCCCCCATCTTTGCCTGGAGCGCCTTGAGCCGCGCGTCGAGGGCGTCGAGATCCTTCACCAAACCGGCGTATCCTTCCTCGAACGCCGCCGCGTGATCCGGGTAACGCTCGACCAGCGCTTTCTTGATTTCCCCCGCCTGGATCTTCGCGCTCACCGGATCGAGCCAGGTGTGTCCGTCGACCCCCTCGTGACTGTGCGTGCCGGCCGGGCCGTGACTGTGCGTGACGGCGTCGGCAAGCACGATGAACTCATCCTCAAACGGCTTGCTCGTGTCAACCATCCGCGACTCCGGCAGCGTCACCTTTTGCAACCCTTTCTCGAACGAGGCGCCGTTGACAACGATCAAGTCCGCCTGCTGATACGCGGCAATCGTCTTCTCGTCCGGCATCCAGAACGCCGGGTCTTCATCAGGCGGACAGGGGCAGACCACCTCGACGAGATCGCCGCTGATCCGCTGTGTGAAATACGTCGTGGGATAGAACGTGGTGTAGACCACCGGCCGCTGACTCGTCCCGGGTTGCCGTACGTTTTTCGCGGCCGGCTGTTGCGAATCCGTGCGCTCACACCCCGCTATCAGCGCCAAGACGATTCCCAAACATGCCAGCCCACCGAGCAGGCGACATACACTTCCAAGACCGAAGTTATTTCCATGTGACATGACATTCTCCATTCGCATTTTATCCAATTCTTCATTCGAGCATAATTTTACAGCCAGCGCACGAAGTGCGGAGCCGCCCACACAACGCCGATCGACAACACCCCCGCCAATCCCAGCCCCATCATCAGAACAATCGCGAGTTCCGCCGCCTGAAGCCAGAAGACCGTCAGTCGGCTGCACCCGATCTTGAACATCGTCTCCATCTCGCGCTTGCGAATCCGATGCGAAAGCAACACCACCAGGATAATGAACAAAACCGTGGAAACGGTGATCAACGCGAAATTCGCATCAAAGAAACGCTTTACCTTGAAGACCAACCCCATCAATTCCTGTACGACTTCCGCCGGCACGAGCATGCGATGGGTCTCGGACAGATTATATCGCGCCTTGATCAGCGTGGACGACTTTAGGTCGTGCGGCAAAACAATAATCGCCGACAACGGCAGCTCCGCCGGCTCGCAGTGTGTATGAAACGAGGCGATATTCTCAAGCGTAACCTCGTTGTACTCGACGATTGCGTCGGTGGTGGCGATGTTATCGTTGGTGCGCTGGAGAACCATGGACAGGTCCGTGGTCTGAGCCACGTTTTGATGCCCGTGCGTGATACCGTCGATGATCCAGGCGGTCTTGATATCGACGAAGACGGCCTCATCGTCGGGCGAGCCGGTCTCGGCCAACACGCCCACGACGTGCATCTTCAAAGGATAGGTCTTGCTGATGTCGTACAGGCTGCGTTGATCGGAGAACAAGAAATCGCCGGGACCGAGTTGCAGTTCGGCCGCCGCCTTGGCACCCAGCACCGCCTGCCCAAGCTCGCGCAACCCAGTGCCGCGCGCGACGCGTGGCCCGCGAAACTCGAAGTATTCGAGCGTCGTCCCGACGATCGGGCGTTTACGAGCCGTATATCTCAGGTGCAGCGGAATCGGCGTCGCCAGGCCGCTCTCGCGGATCGACTCCACCTCCGACATTTTGATCCGGTCCACGCTCGCCGACCCGAAGTACAACGCCTTTAGCACCAAGTCGAAACGATTGCCCTTGGCCCCCACGACCAGCGGCGTGCCGCGGGCCCGGGCCGTCAACGAATCCCCATAATGCGCGATCAGCAGATGGGCGGTCAGCGGCAGAACAGCCGTCAGAGTGAGACAGAGCGTTAGAATGACCGTCTTGGCCTTGTGATAGACCACGTAACGCCAGGCCATCCACAGGATGCGGTTCACGACTGACTCCCCCGCGCGAAGGCCTGGATGTCAATCACGCGATCGAACGCGTCCAGTAAGGCGTGATTGTGCGTGACCATCAGCAACGTCGCCTGCCGCCGCTCAACCTCGCCCAGCAGGAGCGACAAAATTACATCGGCGGTCTTTGAATCAAGGTTCCCGGTCGGCTCGTCGGCGATCAGGATGTCCGGCGAAGTGGTCAACGCCCGGCAGATCGCCACCCGCTGCTTCTCACCTTGCGAAAGCGTCTTCGGATAACGCCGCAGCTTGTCGGAAAGGTGCATCGACGACGCTAATTCCTCGACCTGCGCGTACACTTTCGGCGTCAATTCCAGCGTGGCGTTCAGGAAATACGGCAACAGCATGTTGTCGCGCACCGACAAGTAGTCGAGCAGCTCGAACTCCTGAAAGACGAACCCGATGCGTGAGATGCGAAAATCCCGCAACTGCCGATCGCTCCACCCGGACAGATCGACCCCGTTGACTTCAATGCTACCTCCCTTGGACGTCAAAACACCGGCGATCAGGTAAACCAACGTGGTTTTCCCGGAACCGCTCGGCCCGATGAACGCCACCTTCTCGCCACGCGCGATCCGCAACTCGGGAACCTCGAGGCCGAACGCCCCGTCCCCATAGCTGAATCGAAGTTCACGAATCGCGATCATGGCTCCGACTCTTCTTCATCCGATTCGTCATCGTCGCTATCGAGACGCCGCTGCTGGAGCACCTCCGCCCCGGTGATCTTCCAGTTCTTTCCGAGTTGAGCGACGGTGTAGATCGCCTGGTACTCGTTCGTCCGTGAGTGAAAATGTCCCCAGTGCGACACCACGCCGTAAACCTGCCACAGACAGCGCATGCGAAATGCCACCGTGTCCGAATCCGGCAGCCGACCCGTCGACAGCATTTCAGTATCCTCGACGTCAACGGAATAAACCCGCGCGACCGCGCCGCCCTGATCGCGCATGATCAACCCCTGATAGACCTCGTTGTACACTTGTTCGAGCTGGTCGCCGGCCACACTCTGCGCCAAAACGTCGTAAATATCGCTCTCGGTCTTGTAATCAAACGCGCGGTAGATGTTGCGGTGCAGCGCGGCAAATATCTCCGTCGCCTCCGGCGCGGTCGGCAGCTTCACCTTTTCTCCCCACGGCGCGAGCATCTTCGCCACCGCAACATCGTGACAGAACCACGCCGCCGCGATCGGAATCACCGATAAACACAGCGCCGGCCGCCACACCGCCCGACTTACGTGCCACAAGCGAAGTCCCAGCAGCACAACCGCCCAGAATACCACCACCGACACCGACACCAACGGAATCGCGATCTTCTCCGGCTCCACCTCCGCCATCACCGGCTGTACCCGCTGCGCGACCGGCTTGGCCGGCGCGTGCCAGACCACTTCTGGCTCTTCCGGCGAAAACATGACGATCTGCCGTTCCGCGTACGCATCCAGCTCAGCCAGCAACGCCGTCGACATATCCCGGCCGGCGGCCGCCAGCGCCGGATCCGTCGGGTACAGTTCCCACACAATCGAGACCCGCTTAGGCCGCCCCTTGCCCGAATAGGCTATCTCCAGTTCGACGTCCGGCGGTTGCAAACCGAACCCGGATTGACCCCACGGATTAGCCGCCGGCACGTATTGAAGCCGCCTGAGGATGGGTTTGATGAGAATGCCGTCGATCCGGACCGCATTCGCATCCGAGAAGAACTTATCGTACTCCGCCCGCACGCGTTTCCCGAGCTCGGGGTCTTGAAAATGGAATTCGTTGTCTCGCTCCGAGAATCTGGGCGGTTCGCCTTGACCGGGAATCAAATAACGCGCGAAATCATTCGACATAAGTATGTTAACAACGACTTCCTCGTCATTGATCTCGATCTTCAAACCGACGTGCTGACCGGGATGCGTCCAGCCCGCCGCCGGCAATAGGAACGCCACGCCGATCATGGCCATGACGAACGGGGGCAGCTTTTCACGTTGAAGAAATCGCATCACAACCCAGCCACACAAGCCGGCCCAACGCCGGAAACGCTTAATATACTGGATGTTACGAACTTCCAAGCCGCCCCACAACCCGAACGCGGTCACCCACGGCCAACCGGGAAACGTAGCGTCCGCCCCCCGTGGCGAACGTAGAATGTGGAAATCTTTCACCACCCGACATCCGCCACGGGCGTCGGACGCTACGTTTCCCGGCTTACACAGCGTCCGCAAAAACTGTCATACACCCCTGCAAAATCTCTCACGCATTCGCAGCTTGATTCGCACGCCCACATATTAGTATAGTGCCGGGATTGTCCTGACCACCGCGGGTCTTATGACCCGCCCGCCCGGAACCCGCGAACCGACCCGGTTTGCAATCGGCGGCCGCGGTGCCTCGCCGCCACGCGTGCTACCCTGAACACGAGGCATGTTGAAAAGGATCGGTGCGATGATTACGCAAACCACAAACACACCGTCGATGACCGGCGCTCAGCACATCGAACTCGTCGAACGAACCGCCGCCCATAACTATCACCCCCTCCCGATCGTCGTTGCCAAAGCCGACGGCGTCTGGGTCGAGGACGTTGACGGCAAGCGTTACATGGACATGTTGGCGGCATACTCGGCGGTCAACTTCGGTCACTGCAACGCCGAGCTTATCGCCGCCGTCAAGGAGCAGCTCGACCAGGTCACGCTGACCTCACGCGCGTTTCACAATGACCAGCTCGGCCCGATGTGCGGCGAGCTCGCCGAACTGTGCGGGATGGAAGCCGTCCTGCCGATGAATACCGGTGCCGAGGGCGTCGAGACCGCCGTCAAGACCGCCCGCAAGTGGGGCTACACGCACAAAGGCGTCCCCGCCAACAAAGCTAAGATCATCTGCTGCAAAGACAACTTCCACGGCCGCACCACGACCATCGTCAGCTTCAGCACCGATCCGCTCTGCCGCGAAGGCTTCGGCCCGTTCACGCCCGGCTTCGAGATCATCGAGTACGGCGACATCGACGCTCTGGACGATGCGATCGACGACAACACGGTCGGCTTCCTGGTCGAGCCGATCCAGGGCGAGGCCGGCATCATTGTCCCGCCCGACGGATACCTGCAACAGGTTCGCGAGTTGTGTACGCGGCGCAACGTGCTCTTTATCGCCGACGAAATCCAGTCCGGACTCGGCCGCACCGGCTACACCTTCGCCTGCGAGCACGAGGGCGTGAAGCCGGACATCTTCATCCTCGGCAAGGCCCTCGGCGGCGGGATCATGCCCGTCTCCGCCGTCGTCTCCTCACGCGAAATCCTGAGCGTCTTCACGCCCGGCGTACACGGCAGCACGTTCGGCGGCAACCCGCTGGCCTGCGTTATCGCCCGCAAGGTCGTCGAGATGCTCAAAACCGACAAATACCAGCAGAACGCCCGCGAAATGGGCGAATACCTCTTCACCCGACTCCGCGCCATCAAGACCAACAAGATCAAGGACATCCGCGGCCGCGGCCTGTGGATCGGCATCGAGTTCCACAAGCAGGCCGGGCTTGCCCGCGAGTACTGTGAAAAGCTCATGCACGAAGGCATGCTCTGCAAGGACACGCACGAGCAAACCATGCGCCTCGCACCCCCGCTGTGCATCACCAGAGACGAGCTCGACTGGGCCCTCGAGCGGCTGGAAAAAGTATTGACCTAATCAGAGCCCGAAGCGCAAGCGAGAGGCACAGATTTCTTGGCACGGGAACCACGGACATGCGCAGCTTGCTCGCGCGCATCAAGGAAGCAGTATTGTCGACCAAGCGTCACCGGAGATCCGTGCTCTTCCGGACAACGACACGGGCAACCAAAGGTTGCCTGTGACGCCCGGACTTTCTATTCTCGCTTCCAGGGGCGGTAAGTTATTGAGGATTTAGTCCTATATTGTCTCAGCGACGCGTGACCGCACGTTGCGCCAACAAACCGGTCACAACAAAGACAACCGTCAAGAGTGAACTCGGTTCAGGAACGGGCGTGACCGTTACGGACAACCAGAACTCGTTAAGGTCGGCATACGCAGCGCTCGCCGCGGCACCGTATTCGCCGGAAACCTGAAGTGAGTGACAAAACTGTAGAGTAAACTCGTCGCCGACAGCGCTCTCGAACGTTTGAGACCTTTGGAAGTTGAAGTTGAACTGCTCATTGACCGCGCTGAGGGTTTCGTCGAGAAGCAGCCCGGCGTCCGATGTGGTGGAAAACTGCGCCTCGGCAAGCGCGTCGATTCCGGATACTGACAGGCGACCGGAGATATGCGTGTCAATCTGAACAAGCACGGGCATTCCGTCCGTTTCTCCCTCACTCGGTTCGATCAGCATGGACCACGCCTCGCCGTAGCTGCTGATCTCCGATCGGCTGAAAAATGAACTGCCTCCCGGGTCGACCGCGAAGCCGATGGCGGAAATATCGTTCCCCAAAGGCATGAATACCTCAAGTTGATCTTCTACATCGGATGGTGCGTTCCAGTCGAGAGCGTAGGCGTATGCGGCGCCTGCCCCACCGTTGCCACGCGTTTTTTGCCGCTCAATCGGGCCGTGCGTGGAGTGAGTCCAGCTTGAGGATGAGCCGCTGCCATACGTAGATTCGAATGATAGGTTGCCGCGCCCCGCCAACATGCTCGATTGAACATTAATTATCGCGGCGCTGGCGGGAATGGCAAGTGCAACTGTCGCCAACAGGACAAACCACATTCGAATCTGTAAAAAAGAATGTACAGGAGCTGTCATGGTCGGAGTCCCTCTCTGCAATTCCCCGCCACCGCATGTCCATGCATGGTGACGGCCTTGAATGTTACCCATCTAACGCTAGGCGCGATCCAGCGCATAAGGCAAGTCTTGTAGCAAAATAAAGTTCATCCAGGGTTGCGAAGTCGGCGGTTACCTACCTTCCATCATAAACCCGGGACTTGCCGTTGAGATAATGACGGATACACTATGCATCAACAGGCCAGATAGCGCGGTCTGAAAACAACAACGGAGAAGTTTCTTCAATCCAACTTGGTTGCACGAAAGCAGGAGGCGTTCTGCAATGATCAAACGAATGATTGCTATGACAACGTGTTTGTCCGGCGTGCTCATCCTGATCGCCGGCTGTAGCGCCAGCAGCGCCGGCTCGACAGGCTTTAGTATCGGTAAAAACCTGGCGCGCAAGGACAGCCACCTGAAAATCTGGCTCGACGGCGAAGTCGCCAAGCAAACCACGTGGAAAAAGGCCGCCACCGGCTACTCGCGCTTCAAGATCAAGGAGCCCGTCTCGACCTCACCCAAGCTCAAGTTCGAAATCGAGGATCCCGACAAGTTTGGCCGCATCACGATGGTCCAGTTCCAGATCCATCAGGAGTTCGAGGCCGACTATTCCGACCACGCCGAGTTCGTCTGCGTCGCCAGCGACACCAACAACCCGCAGGCTCAAATGCGACCCGGCGTCGAGTACGACCTCGGCAAACCCGGCGAGCAGTTCAAGCTCTTCAACTTCAAGAGCGAGGAAGTCGAAGGCGTGGCACTAACGCCCGGCTTGAAATACATGCTCGTGCTGACGGTAAAAGCCGATAAGAGCGAGACCGCGAACATCTACTTCAAAACCAAGTAGCCGACCAACCGGCTAATACGTTTCGTGACGCGGCGGCTGGACGCACCGGCCGCCGCCGTCGTCTCCACCTAAGGCCCCGAAACAAGAAATATGAGCGAAAGAGTACTGCTGACACGCCGTATGCCTTCAGACGCGGCCGAAGTTCTGACCGCGGCCGGGTACACTGTTGACACGTTCGACACGAGCGAGCCGCCGCCGCGCGATGAAATCATCGCACGGACCCGCGGCTGCGCCGGTGTGATTACGATGCTGAGCGACCGAGTAGACGATAAATTCCTCGACGCCGTCGGCTCATCGCTTCGCATCGTCGCCAACTACGCCGTCGGCTTCGACAACGTCGATCTGGAGGCCTGCAAGCAGCGAAACATCCGCGTCAGCAACACGCCCGGCGTTCTGACCGAAGCCACCGCCGACACTGCCTGGGCGCTGATCCTCGCCGCCGCCCGCAACGTCGCCGAGGGCGACCGCGTGATGCGTACCGGCAAGTGGTCCGGCTGGGCACCCACCCAATTGTTGGGGCTCGAACTGAACGGTGCCACGCTCGGCATCCTCGGTGCCGGCCGCATCGGCTCCGCCGTCGCTCGTCGATCAATCGGCTTCGGCATGCGGGTTATCTACACCGACACGACCACGAACGAGATGCTCGAAAAGGAACTGGGAGCCGAGCGCGTCGATCTCGACCGTCTCGTCGCCGAGTCCGACGTACTCACGCTGCACATCCCGATGACTCCCGAAGCGCGGCACCTGATCGGCGCGGCCCGGTTCAAGGCCATGAAACCCAACGCTGTCCTGATCAACACCGCCCGCGGCCCGATCGTCGACGAGTCGGCGTTGGTCGAAGCTCTGCGAAACAAGGAAATCGCCGCCGCCGGCCTCGATGTCTACGAAAATGAGCCGCGCGTCGCCCCCGGGTTGGCTGAGCTGCCCAACGTCGTGCTCCTGCCGCACCTCGGCAGCGCCACGACGACCACGCGCGGCAAGATGGCCGCGATGGCCGCGGAAAACGTCATCGCCGTCCTCACCGGCCGCGAGCCCCCCAACGCCGTCGTTTGAAAGCGTGGGCCTGAAATACTCGAAGAGCCGCGGGCCTGAAGCCCGCGCGGTGCCGCGGGGAGTAGAATTTACTCTTCTCGAAGGACCGGGCGGACTGAAGTCCGCGGCTCCTCGGGTTGAACCCATCAAAGCAACATTTATGGAGTACTGTGCACGGTTGCATCAAATGTATGAAACGGGTATATTCCAGGGCTCGAAAATTAACGCTTAGAGGATACATTTGTGTACGCAATATTCGAAGACGGCGGAAAGCAGTACAAGGTCTCCGAGGGCGACGCCCTGCTCATCGAACGACGCGACCTCGACGAAGGCCAGACAAAGATCACCTTCGACAAAGTCCTGATGATCGGCGAGGGCGAAGACGCCCGCATCGGCACCCCCTGGGTCAAAGATGCCACCGTCACCGCCGAGGTGACCGAAGAGCTCAAGACCCCCAAAGTCATCGGCGTCAAGTTCAAACGCCGCAAGGGCTACATGAAACGTTTCGGCCACCGCCAGAAAATGCTCAAGGTCGCGATCGGCAAGATCAAGGCCTAGTGCTCCGTCAGTGTTGCTTTGATGGGTTCAACCCGAGGAGCCCCGCGGGGGGGACACCCCGAGGAGCGGCGGATGTCTTCCCGCCGGGCGCCGCGCGGAGTATAATTCCCCCTTCCCGAAGGACCGCGCGTACTGAAGGCCGCGGCTCTTCGAGTATTGTTGCCCTCTTCAAGTATTATCACGGTCTACACACTTCCCTCACCTGAAGTATCATGCCCCCCCAAACACTGAACCCAATACACCGGTTTGCCATTTTCCACGCGCGGCTACAGAATTGGCG
>JAUWNI010000044.1 GCA_030612705.1 Phycisphaerae bacterium
TGACTACCGCCTGTCCAGCGACTCCCCGTGTATTGATGCAGCGGACAACGACGCTGTGCCGGCTTGGGTAATGACGGATCTTGACGGTCGCCTGCGGTTTGCCGACCGGCTCGACACGCCGGATACCGGGAATCCCGGCGCTCCGGGATCGCCGATCGTGGACATGGGCACATACGAATACCAGTGTACCGGCGACCTCGACGGCGATGGCGAAATCGACCTCGCGGATCTGGCCGCGCTATTGGCTCAATACGGCACGACGAGCGGGGTCGCATACGCTGACGGTGACCTCGATCAGGACGGCGATGTGGACCTGAGCGATCTCGCGGCGCTTCTGGCCGAATACGGCACAATATGCGAATAATTAGTGCGGCCGGTTTTTACCCGGTCAGATTACACAGAGTTCGTAATCCACTATTCGACAAGGCCGGTTTCAAACCTGCCCCACAGATAGCGAGTCCATACCGTTACTCACACTCGTCCGGGATGCCATTTTTGTTAGCGTCCTGGCTCGTGCCGTCCGCGATATCGCACGCATCGGGAACGTTATGCACTCTCATGCACCCCATATCGCGTCATCGCTGGACAAACCCGCGAGAATCCCGCAAGATTCGCGGGCGGCACGAGCATGGCCGCGGAATCACTTTCATAACGGCTGAAACCTCGCTTTTCTGGGCTAATCACCGATGCCGGTCGGAACTCCCGCCAAGCCGATTATTCGCAACAGCCGGGCGATGCAGCGTGTGTTCGACTTGTGCCGGCGGGTGGCGTCGACACGCTCGACGGTACTGATCACCGGCGAGACCGGGACCGGCAAGGAGATCGTCGCCCGGTACATCCACCGCCATAGTCCCCGCCGCGATAAGCCGATGCTGGTGTTCAATTGTCACGGCGTGCCGGAGACGCTTTTGGAAAGCGAGTTGTTCGGGCACGAGCGCGGGGCGTTCACCGGTGCGATCCAGGCTCGTAGCGGGTTGTTCGAGCGCAGCCACCGCAGCACACTGCTGCTCGACGAGGTCGGCGATATCCCGCTGTCCGCGCAGGCCAAGCTGCTGCGCATCTTGCAGGAACGCCAATTTACCCGGCTGGGCGGGACCGCGACGCACGAATCCGACGTGCGTGTGATTGCGACGACGCAGCATGAACCACGAGCAATGGTGGGGCGCGGAAGGTTTCGCGAGGACCTATTCTATAGGCTGAACGTGTTCCCGATTCACATGCCCACCCTGCGCGAGCGCCGCGAGGACATCGCCCCGCTGGCGATCCACTTTCTCGAAGCCGGTGCCCGGCAAAATCGTTGCCGCCAATCGGGCATTACCGACCAGGCCCTGGCGGTGTTGATCAGCTACCACTGGCCCGGGAACGTGCGGCAATTGCAGTCGGTGATCCTGCGAGCCCTGCTGATGTCGGCGGGGGAGCCGATTACGGTGGAGCGCCTGGACCCCGAAATCGTCGGCGGCTTTGTTCCGCCCCAGGAAGGCGAGACCGCCACCTCGCTGACCTACGCCCAGCGGCTGCTGGTCGCCCGCGCGTTGTACGAGAACTCCTGGAGCTTCGCCAAGGCCGCCGGCCAACTCGGCGTCTCCGTTCATGTCCTGCGGCAGTTGATCGCCAAGCTGGGGATTCGGCGAAGCGATTAACAGTCCGCCGTAAAAGTCATGTAGCGGCCTGCGCCTCGCAGGCCGTACGCCCAAAGCGACGTATCCGGCCTATTACGGCCGGCGAGGCGCCGGCCGCCACGTCATTCCCGCCCCGTAGTGACTTTTGCGGCAGACTGTTAAGGCTGCTCTAGCTCTGAAGGCATGTGCAGCCTGCGTTCGAGGTGGGTTGTTGTTCGGGCGCGCAAGTCGTCGAACCAGGGGCGTAGATCGAAGCTGCGCCACGGCTCGAAGACCAGCGGCATGTCACGCTCGAACAGTCGTGCCGTGAGAATGGTTTTTTCACGCGGCCCGTGCGTGCCGAAGATATAGAGCACCTCGTCGCGCACTTCGAGCTTAACGCCCAGCCGGGTGTACTCGATCCGCTCCGGCAGGATCGACGGCAGGTCGATCTTCAGCGTGCGAGAGATGATTTCGCGCAGCAGGCGTCCTTCGATCCAATTCGGCGGGTCGCTCACGTCGGCGACGATCAATGCCAGGTCGAGCGACTTGAGTTGATTGTTCTCGATTGTCAGGTCGGCGATATTGATGTTCAGGGAGCCGGTCATCGTGCCCCAACCGAGGGCATCGCTGAGCGATTCGAGCGAGATCCCCACGCCGCCGCCGGAGGCCACGAACCGATCGATGCCGCGCGGCGAGAGCTCGGCGGCGCCAACGTGCAGCGTAATCGTGCCGAGGACGCCTTGCAGTCCCCAGGTGGCGAGGATGTCACCCAATGCGACCTCGGTCAGGACGCCGCGGAACCGCAACCGGGTTGGCATCCGGTTCTCGATGCGCAATTCCTGCAACTCGATTTCGGGGCAGCGTCCCCGCCAGGAGATCGGCGTGAGCCCTTCCGTGCACTCGCGTAATTCCAGGTCGAAGCACCTGCCGCTGATGAACAGCCGATGGCCATGGTCGTGCTCCTGGTAGACGAGCCGGCCGTTGAAGCGTCCCGAGGTGACATCGACGCCCGCCAACTCGTGCAGCCTCGCGACACGAACCGGTAAATCCGGCGCGATCAGATCGAGCCTATCGATACGGATGCCGGAATCTTGCGAGGAGAATTCGGCGGATAGCCGCACGGGTTGGTTGCAGCGGTATCCGTTGAACTCGCGGCACAAGATGGAAGCATGGCCCTGTTGTGGGTTGTCGAACTCGACCAGCCCGGCGGCTTGACGAAGCTCTGCCCGGAACCGATTCCGGTCGAAGGAAATGTTCATATCTTCGAACGTGACACGCCGCGGGCCGCCGGGTGCGAAGCCCGGGCGCAGGCCGGACTCGATCACGCCGCGATAGTCCTGCCGCAGCCAGGTGCGGGTGGAAACCTCGCACGAGCCGCCGGAGAGCCGAATTTCATAAGCATTGGGGTCGTCGTCCGAGGGGGTCCGCACGACCAGGGCCTGTTGGCAGGTGAGAGCCCGACCGCGCCGCTCGGGTAGCCAGACCACGACATCGCGAAATTCCCGCAGACGCCGCGAGCGCGGCACCACGCCTCCGATATCGCTCGGCAAACGCAGTGTCGCGGCGAGGTTTGCCGCGCAACGCTCCCGGTACACGGGACCACGCAGGTACCAGGCGTACCCTCCGATGATGGCAAACGAGCCGAACATCAGGACGGCCACGATTGTGAGCAGGATTACTCGGCGAGGCGGCATGTGGGGCATTCTACGTCCAATCGCCGACCGAATCATCCGGGCGACCTTCAGGAGCGGCGCATAGATAACCGATTTTATGAGAAGCCGCACGTGGGTATGCGCGAGTCCCGTCTTGGCACTTCGGCCAAGCGTGCCCCGCCTCGGAGGAACCATGATGCATCGTGTGCTCGTTGTCATTGTTGTCGTTTCGCTGTTGGCGATCGGCTGCAACAATCCTGGATCGCGCCTCAACGCCCCGCCACACGGACAGGCTTACGAGACGTCCGATTTACAAGGAACGTTCGCGTACATGACCGACAATGCGTTATTGGCGGACATGACGGTGAACGACTCACATTTTCTGCCGCACCGGGTGTTGCTGAACGATCTCGGCGTCCAGCGTCTCAACCGGCTGGCGTCGTTGATGGACTCGTACGGGGGAACGATCCGCTTCAACACGGAACTGACGGCGGAAGACCTGATAGCGCGGCGTGTCGAGGTGATCGTGGATTATCTGGCCGAAGCGGGGATCGATACGACCCGCGAAGTCGTCGTGCAAGATATGTCGGGCGGTAAGGGGATGCCGGCGACGGAGGCCATCCTGATCAAGCAGAAGGAAGGGACGTACGATCCGGATAAGAAGAAGTCACAAGGCGGTACCGCCAAGACGACGACGGCAAAATAATTGAGGAACTACGGGAACAGGAGTCGCACCGTGTATTCATCACCGGGCCGATTCTGGCTGGCTCTCGCCGGTCTTTCTCTCGCGTTTTACGTTGGCTGCCAGGAGTCGCCGTCACTGAAGTCGACCCCCGGTAACCTGCCGGGCCAAACGTCGAGCACCGGGGAACCGAGGGTTAACGCGACGACGTATTTCGCGCATGGTCATTTGCTCGAACGGCAAGGGCACTTCGAGCGGGCGACCGTGCAGTATCGCAAGGCGCTCGCGCTTCAGCCGGAATTCCTCTCGGCGCGCAATCGACTGGGCATCACGCTGAACAAGCTCGGGCGCAACACGGAGGCAACCAAGCACTTTCAGCGGGCGCTTACAGAACACCCCGCGACGTCGTATCTGCACAACAACCTGGGTTTCAGCCTCTACCTGGAAGGTCGCTACGAGCAGGCCGAGACGGCGTTGGCCCAGGCGCTCGCGCTCAAGCCGAACTTCTCGCGGGCTCATATGAACCACGCGCTGGTGTTGGCTCGACTGGGACGCTTTGATGAGGCGTTTACCGAGCTGTCGCGGGTCGGCAACGAGGCGGACGCCTGTTTCAACATGGGCATTATCCTGATGGAAGCGGAGAAGTACGCCGAGGCGGCGCATTACCTCGAGGCGGCGTTGTCGGCCCGACCCAACTTCGACGGCGCCCGGCAGCAATTACACGAAGTGTCGCGATTGGCCGCTGAGCAGGAAGCCCGGCAGGCCGCGTTGGCACTGGTCGCCAGGATCGAAGCCGACATCGCGACACCGGAATCGGCGGAAACAATCGAGACCGACATTATCACCGAAAGCGACACGCCGGAACCGACCGAGATGGTCGTCGTTAAAGCGAACACCAAGGACGAGCCGGCGGAGCCGACAACGGAAACGACTGTGGTAACGCCGCCAACCGAGGAGCCGACGCCGGAAGCGGTTGTAGCGAACGCTACTGTTGAGGAGGCCACCGAGGAGGAAACATCGGAACCGACGACGGAAACGGTTGTCGCTGAGACCATCGTAGAAGACGAGCCATTGGAATCGACCGCGGAAGTGGTCGTAACGGACTCTTTCGTTGAGGACGAGGTAGCGGAGCCGGTGGAACCGGTCGTCGCGGACGCAACTATAGAGGAGGCAACCTGGGAGCCGACGGAAGCGGCCGTGGCGGCAACCCCCGCTGATGAATATACCTCGGAATCCGCGGAAACCGTCGTGGCGGAGGCACCCGCTGAAAGTGAGATGCCGCCATGGATGCAGACGCTCTTGCGCGATTACACCGGCATGGCGATTATGTCCGACGAGACGGTCTATCCGCCGGCGCCGTTCACCGGCGATGAGTCCGAGGATTCGCAGTTTGCCGAGGAACCCGGGATCGACACGGATCTGCTGTTCATGATGATCAACGAGGCGATCGTGGAGTTGCAGAACAAGCGGTCCGAGGCTTTCGAATCGCTATGGTGCCAGGTGGGGTACTACCTCTTCCCCGAGACCGCGCCGGATGAGCCCGAACCGGAGCCCGAGTGGCTAACGGACCAGCGCGATTTCCTCGAGATGCTCCACGAGGCACCGGTCGGTAAGTAGATTCTCATACACGCGGCGATATTCCGCGATCATCCCCCGCCGACTGAAGGCGGATTTCGCCTGACGGCTCCCCAACTCTGCCTGCCTGTGTGATTGTTCCTGATCTTCGAGCGCTTGCAACATGCGGCGGGCGGCATCCTTGGGATCGTTCACTCGGCACAACCAGGCGTTCCGCCCATGCGTGAGCAGTTCAGTGACGACGGGGACGTTGCCGGCCACGATCGGCCGGCCGATTGCCAGCGCCCAAACCACGCTCGACAGTGGTGCGTCCCCGCTCGGCAGATAGACCGCCAGGTCTGCCGCCGCCAATAGTTCAGGCAAGGCAAAACGCCGACCCACCGTTCGCAGCATCCCGCGCAGCCGACACGATTCGACCAGCCGCGCCACGCGGGCAACTTCGTGGCCGACGTCGGGCACGATCAAGCGCACGCCCGGCCGCGCGTGTTCCAACAGCATCGCACCCCACGCCGCCGCCAACGAGCCCGTATCGCGCCGTAGCGGCGGCAAAATCAACACGGCAGCATGGTCCGCCGAGAAACCCAGCCGCTCGCGCAAATCGGATCGACCCGCGTTATCAATGGCGGCCGTGTCGAACGAGTCGCGAATTAACGCGCATTCCATCGGCGGCACGCCGATCGCCCACAAGCGCCGCCGCACCGCTTCGGTCGGGCAGACGAACCGCAACACCTTCTTTGATGTGAGTTGCGACAGCGCCTCCGACAAGTGGGATAAATCAAATGGGAACTCGACTTCCATCAGTAACCGCAAATGGTCTGACGCGGGGAGCATGTTGTTCCGGGCGGTTGAGAGCACCCAGTTCAGAGCGTTGATGGACCAGATGTGTACGATGGTCCGCCCCGTCGTCGGAATCATACTTTGCAACGAACGCCGGGCGAGTCGGCCGACGCCGAACGGCGTTGGTACCCGCTCGATTTCTCCGAGGCCGGCGTGATCGATGCGCCCGTTGCCGAACTGGACGACGCGTTGCCGGTCCGGGTCGGGCTGCGCGCGGAGCGCTCTGAGTGTTTCCAGCCGGGAGCTTGGCGTGTCGCCGCCGATCACATGAAGCACGTTCAAATCGCGATCCGACATAAGCGAGATTGTGCCCGCTCGAACGCGTCGTGTCGAATCGCCGGCTGTTGATGATGCTGTGGGGGTAACCATTTCTCGTGGCGAAGCTAAGTTGTGAGAGTATCGGAGGCTGTGATGATATTTCGGTTATCGAGGGTGCCACGGGCAAGCGTCGCAATCGGCGTCAATCCCGGCGCGGAAGGGGCTCGCGTATTGCGACGCCGTTGGTCGGCGCAAACCGGTAGCTTGCCCGTGTTTTTTACGTTCGCACAAGCACGGACAAGCAAACTGCCGCTTGTCCGTGGCACCCGGCACCGCTGTCATTCCGAGAAGCGCAGCGCCGAGGAATCTGCCCCCGATTCAAATTCCGGCTGGTTTGGGTCTACAATCGTGGAGTGTTATACTCACGTGACTTGCTGTTTAGGTTGTCGGAAAGCCAACACGTGGACGCATGAAAAGACAGATAATCATTTCGCTGATGTTGATTGTTGCACTGCTGGCTGTCGGCCTCGCGTCTTCGGCGCTCCTGATCAGGACGGCGCCGCATCCGCCGACGAGCGACCTCGAGCAGCCGGCACTGCTGGTGCGGACCCTGGAGCTCACGCCACGAACCGTGGTCGAGCCGATTGTCGGCTACGGCACGGCGCGGGCCGATCGGTATGCCTGGATCGCCGCCCAGGTCTCCGGAGAGCTGGTCGAGCTGAGCCCCAAGCTGCACATCGGCGTGTTGGTCGAGGCGGGTGAACTGCTGATTCGGATCGACGACCGCGAGTATCAGCACCAGCTCGACCGGGCTCGCAGCCTGCTCGCCGCCGACAAAGCCCAGCTCGCGCGTCTCGAAATCGAGGAAAAGAACGTCGATCGCCTAGTCGAAATCGCGACGACGGAAGTGGAGATTGCCCAGCGCGAATACGAGCGTGTGCTCGGCCTGTTCGAATCCGAGCAGGCCCCGCGGCGTGAACTGGACCTCGCCCGGCAAGGTTTCGAGCGGGCCCGCCGCACGCTGCGCATACTCGAAAACCAGAAGGCGCTCTTTCCACAGCAGCGGGCCGTATTGACGGCCGGACGCGATCAGCACCGGGCCGAGGTCGGATTGGCCGAGTTGCACGTTGAGCGCTGCCGCGTCCGCGCCCCGTTTCGCGGACAAATCGAGGCGGTCGAGGTGGAGATCGGCGAGCGCGTGAACGTCGGCAGCCGTCTGTTCGCGCTGCTTGATCCCGACCTGATCGAGGTACCGATCGAATTGCCGGTATCGCTGCGCGGTCGCGTGGCGGGCGGTGCGAATTGTCAATTAATGCTGGAGAGCAACCGCGGCGTGGTGTGGAGCGGGCAGGTCGTCCGCGTCGCCCCCAGCGCCGCCTTGGACACGCGTACGTTCTCGCTGTTCGTCGAGGTCGACAACACGAGCCAGGAGCAGCCGATGATGCCCGGCTTGTTCGTCCGGGCGCGGATCGACGGGCCGACCTGGCGTGACGTTCTGATCATCCCCCGCGGCATCATCCAGCAGGAGCACGTGTATATTTACGACGACGGCCTGGCTCGCCGCCGCGCGGTGAGTGTCGAACGGCATCTGTACGACCAAACCGTGATCAGTGGTCTGCGTCCGGGCGAGATCGTCATCACCAGCAACCTCGACGCCCTCTACGACCGGGCACCGGTTCGAATCCAACAGGATGCAACCGTCGCCACTGATCCCACCCAAACCGAGCCGGAGTCGGCGGAAGGCTCATGAAATCGCTCGCCCGCTTCAGCGTTGAAAACCCCGTGCTGGTCAACATCGTGATGTTGGGCATCCTGATCGGCGGGGTGTACGCCGGGCTGACGCTGGTGCGCGAGATGTTTCCCGAATCGCGGCCGAACATTGTGATGATCAGCGCCCCGTATCCGGGAGCGACGCCGGTCGAGGTCGAGCGGGGGCTCGCGCTGCGGATCGAGGAGGCGGTCAAGGACATCGAGGACATCGACAAGATCGTCACGCAGATCAATGAGGGCATCTGCGTCGTGCGGGTCGAGCTGACCAACGACGTGACCGACATCGATCAGGCCGTCACCGACGTCAAGGCCGCGCTCGACACGATCCCGCGCGACGAGCTGCCCGAAGAGGCCGAGGAAATCCACGTCGCCAAGGCCGAGCCGCGATTGCCGGTCATCTCGGTCACGATTTTCGGCGACGTGGACGAACGGACGCGCAAGGTGATCGGCGAACGGCTGCGCGACGACCTGCTGCTGTTGCCGGAGGTCAGCGACATCGAGCTCGACGGCATCCGTAAAGCCGAACTGACGGTCGAGGTCGAGCCTGAAAAGCTCATCGAGTACGGCACGTCGCTGGCCGAGGTCACCGCCGCCATCCGCAACGCAAACCTCGATCTGCCCGGCGGGCACGTGAAAACCGCCCGGCAAAACGTTTCGGTCCGCACGCTCGGCGAGACCGACGACGCCGACCGGATAGCCCAGACAATCGTACGTACGACCGCCAATGGCGATCTGGTCCGCGTCAGTGATCTCGGCCGCGTTATCGACGGGTTCGTCGACGTCGATATGGTCGGGCGATTCAACGGCAAATCCGCTGTCAGCGCTATCGTCTACAAGACCAGCGATCAAGACGCCATCCACATCGCCGACAATGTCAAGGCCTTCGTCGCCGGCAAGAGCCGCCGGCCGATCGAATGGGACTGGCTCACGCGGCTGAAGAACTCCGTCGGTATCAGGACCGAGGCGCGGCGGATTTATCAGCAGGCTTTTAACGACCCCTATCCCGCCAACATCACTATTCGCACGCACAACAACCTGGCGCGCTTCATCGAGAGCCGCCTCGATCTGCTCAAGCGCAACGGGCTCTGGGGACTCGGCCTGGTCTTCCTTGCTCTGCTCTTCTTCCTGCATTTCCGCGTGGCGTTCTGGGTCATGATGGGGCTGGTCCTCTCCCTTTGTGGGGCGGTCGTGCTGATGAGCCTGATCGGTGCGACGCTCAACCTGATCAGCATGTTCGGCTTGATCGTCGTCCTCGGTCTGATCGTCGACGATGCCATCGTCGTCGGCGAAAATATCTACTCCCACTTCGAAGCCGGCGAGGATCCGCCCACCGCCGCCGTCCGCGGCACGCAGCAGGTTACGTGGCCCGTCATCATCGCCATCCTCACGACCATCGGCGCGTTCATTCCACTCATGTTCATTGAGGGTCGTGTGGGCGACTTCATGGGCGTCCTGCCGGTGGTGGTGACTTGTGCGCTGGGCGTATCGTTGATCGAGGCGTTTTCGATTTTGCCGGCGCACCTGGCCAAGGCACTCAAATCGATCCGGCGCGACCGCGACCACGCACAGCCGCAAAGCTGGATCGCGCGAATCTCCCGGCCGATTCGGCAAGCCGAGAGGCATTTCCTGCTCGACATTCTCAGCAAACACTACGAACGCCTGCTGCGCTTGGCGGTTCGTTACCGCTATGTCACCGTCGCGGCGGTCACCACGGCCTTACTGATCACATTTGGCTTGGTAAAGGGTGGGCGCGTGCCGTTGGTTCTCTTTCAAAAGATGGATTCTGAATCGTTGCTGGTGGACCTGGACATGCCCGTCGGCACACCTGCCGAACGGACGATAGAGGCAATGAAGGTCATCGAGGAGGCCTGCCTGGCAACCGAAGAGATCGAAACGGTCTGGGCGATCGTCGGCGCTCAGCTCGACGCGGACGAACACGGCACCTACGCGACGCTCCGCTCGCACCTGGCGCAACTGATCGTCGAATTGAAGACGGTGGAGCAGCGCGAACGCTCCAGCGACGAAGTGATTGCCGAATTGCGGCAAAAAAGCGCCGGCATCCCGGGCATCAACCCGCTTCGCTTCCGCCCGATGCAGGGCGGGCCGGCCGGCGCGGAGATCGAGATCGAAATCACCGGCCAGCGGATCGGCCAGATCCTCGCCGCGGTCGAGGTCCTCGAGGAAAAGCTCACGCACTACCAGGGTGTCTACGACCTCGTCGATGATTACGAAGAGGGCAGCCCCGAGTTGCAGATCGAATTGCTGGATTCCGCCCGCCCGCTGGGCCTGACGACGCGCTCGCTCGCGACCGAGGTGCGCGGCGCGTTTTACGGGCTAGAGGCCCGCACGCTGCAACGCGGGCGCGAGGACGTCGACATCCGCGTGCGCTTCCCCGAAAACCGGCGCAAGCACATCTACGAACTGGAAACGATGCGTGTCGCCACGCCTACCGGCGTTACCGTCCCATTTTGCGAGGTCGCCCGGCTGGTCGAGACGCGCGGGACGGCGTCGATTCGGCGGGTGGACCAACGCCGGGCCGTCATCGTCTCGGCCGACGTCGATCAGACTCAAAGCAACGCCGAGAAGATCATCGCCGACCTGCGGCCGACCATCGCCGGGCTCGAACACGACCACCCGGGCATCCGGATCGTTTTCTCCGGCAATAAACGCGAGTTGGTCAAGTCGCTCGGCTCGCTGCGGCGGGATTTTTTCATCGCGCTGGTGGTGATCTACTTCATGCTGGCGGGGCTCTTCAAGAGCTACATCCAGCCGCTGGTGGTGCTGACCGCAGTCCCGTTCGGGCTCAACGGGGTGATCGCCGGTCATTTGCTGATGGGTTATTCCCTGACGATTCTGTCGATGATCGGAACGGTCGCGTTGACGGGCATCGTCGTGAATGACGCGCTGATTCTGGTGGATTTCATTAACAAAGAGATCAAATCCGGCCGGCCGGCCGACGAGGCGGTGATCTCTGCCGGCCTGCGACGCCTGCGACCGATCATCCTGACGTCGCTGACCACCATCCTCGGACTCGCCCCGCTGATGATGGAAACGTCGTTCCAGGCCCGCTTCCTGATCCCGATGGCAATCTCGATCAGCTTCGGCCTGGCGTTCGCCACCGTCCTGACACTCGTCGTCGTCCCGGCGAACTTCATGATCGTCCACGATCTCAAGTCGATCGCCCGCCGCATCTGGTACGGCCCGCAACTGCAACCGGCCGATCCAGGTGTGTAACACAGCCGATCCATGTGTGTAGCACAGCCGCCCCCGACCGTGACGGATTCGGTATGGGTGGCACCGGCGTCCCGCCGGTGGATTCGGTCGCAATCTTCCCAAACGGCCGCCGGCTTATTCCTCGGCGGAAGCGGGTGTGGATTTCATGCGGATCGGACCCTTTCGCCGGGGTTTGCCTTCCGAGTCCGAATCTGAATCCGAAGCGGATTCCTTGGGAATGTTGATGACGCGTGGCTGGGCGATGACTTCTTCCTCTTCCCGTTCCTTCTCCTCCGCTTCGGAGAGCCAGTCGAGCACGCTGTCTTCGAGCGTTTTTTTCCTGGGGACCTCGAATTTTTCGCCGCACTTCTTGCAGCGGGCTCGACGGCCCTGGAACTCGACGGGGAGGCGATATTTCGCCCCGCAGTTGGAACAGTTGCACTTGATGAAGTCAGCCACGACTCACCTCGTTCTACCTGGTTACGGCTTGATTGGGCCGCGCAGGTCACCGGAACGCTCGAAATCGCTCCCGAGGCCCCGTTTCTCATTTTTTCGCTGTCGGCTGAGTTACGACTCTGGATGAACGAGTATGAGTCCTGCTAACCGCAATCGAATAATGCTTACTCTCGCGGGTGCTCAGCCGTCACCCCTTACTACTTCACGTTAGCACGGCAAACGCTCGATTGCAATAGATTCTATCGGTATGTGAGCCCCGAGGCTCGATATAAACGAGTCACTCTGAACAACCTCGGCGTCATCACGGGCGAAACCACTCGCCGCAACGGGCACACAACGGGTAGTTATCGAACGTCAATCGCGAATGTGATTCGCGGGCCGAGTTCAACGCCGCACCACGCCACAGATCCGTTAGATTCTCCGAAATCCACGACCCGAACGCCGTTTCACCGGCTGCGTCCTGGCTGCACAACACCGACCGTCCGTCCGCCAGCAGCATCATCCGTGTATCCAGCCGCCGACACGGACCGCGCAGCGGCGGCCGCATGGCCAGCACCGAATCTGCCGGTAGCAGTCCGCCGTAGTCGTTGTATCCGCGGATCACCGCCCAGCCCGTGGCCTTGATCCACTGCTCGAAGAACGCCTCCAGTTCCGCCAGCGTCGCCTCGCAACGCGTCAGGCTGCACGCTACGACCGGCGGTGGGCTCTGCCGGGATCGACGGGCGGCCTGAAGTCGCTCGACATTTTCAACCACGCGCGCGAAAGCGTCGGCGTTGTGAACCTTCCGGTACGTCGCGGCGCTGTTGGCATCGAGTTGAACCTCGATTAGATCGACAGCGTTGTTAATCAAGGCGTCCAACGTTGCATCCGGCAACTCGACCAGTGTGGTCACGACGCCGAGGCCGCACACGCCGGCCGCTCGAATTCGCCGACAGATTTCGGGAAACCGAGGATGCAGCAGCGGGTCGCCGTGACCGCCGAGCACGAGCAGACGGTCGTCGTATGCGGCGAGTTGCCCGGCGAGCCGATCGACGGCGTCGAGGTCTTCGAGTCGGCGGCGTGGGACGCGCTCGCCGCGCGGCCGCATTGTTGTCTCGGGCAGTGGATCGTCGGTGGTCAGTTCGAGTTCGACCTCGACCGGGAGATTGCCGGCACGGTCGTGCCCATCCGTGTGCAGCCAGGCACACAGTGCGCGTGCGTCGCACTCCTCGCCCAGTTCCGCCAACGCATCGGCCAGCAACTCGCGGCCACGGAGCGTGTCGGCCGTCAGCCGGGCGGGCGTCTGGGACACCTCGGAGGGAATCCGCAGGCATTGCTCCTTGGTGATCGGATCAGTCTGAGCGATTTCCGGACGGTAGCACACCAGCAGACCGACCGGATACTGCTGTTCGAGCAAGTCGCGCGTCACGTCCCGCCGCAGGATGATGCCCGCCAACCCCGGCGGGGCCTGCGTGAAGACGAACTGCGCTTCCGCGTCGTTCTCGCGCTGATGGGCGATCATGTCCGAGGCGATCGCGACATCGAACGCCGACTGATGCCCGTCCAAACACAGCACGCCCTCGCATTGGTAGTGATCCAGCACTCGGCCCACGCTCGGCGGCTCGACGTACTCGTCAAACCAGGTCGTGCCGAGCGGGCTGCCGCGCCAGCACTCCAGGTTCCACTTGCGCCCGCAGCGCAGCAGTCGCCGGCGCGGGCGGGCACCGTCGTCGAGTGCCAGCACGTCAACCTTATCCGCCAACCCGAGTTCGCGAACCACGCTCTTGGCGGCTTCTTCGTCGCGCGGCCGCACGACCAGGCAACGCCGTTCGATGCCCGTAACGCGCGTCAGCCGCGTCAGTGTAAGCCCGAGCACACTGCGCGACCCGAGCGGCGTCAGTAGCTGCGACGGTCCGCTCAGGAACGTCTCGGCAAAGTCGGCAAATACGGCGGCGACGATGTCCATTACATTCGCTCCCGCACTCGGGCGAGTGCTTCGGGCAGCACCCGCTCCAGAAAATCACATCCCTCGATGAAGCTTTCCACAAACTCGCGATCGCGCCGCAGCCGACGCCGGGCCGTTTCGGACGTCTCGGACCCCGGCGAGCCGATGTCGCGGTCGGCGGCGTAGCGGCGCAATTCCGCCATCGCCGACACGTCGATCACCAGTCGGTACATGTGGTCGTATTTGTGGATCAGGGTGCGCAGCGCGTCGACGCGGACGATCAGGCGGTTGAACTCCGCCGGCCGCTCGACGAGCTTTTCGAGCTTTTCGAGCAGCTCGCCCATTTCGCGCGAGGTTTTCCGGACGTGCTTGAGTTCCTCGATGCGCCGTTCCAGCGCCTTGCACGCCTCAATCTTCAACTGACCCGCCGACGGATCGGCCGTTTCAACCGGCAGGTCGGTCGGCAACGGGCGCGTGCAGTAACGTTCGGCGGCGTCGCGCAGCGGCATGGCCTCGGTCCCCGCCAATGGAATCCCGCCCTCCGAGGCCTGGATGATGCGTTGCGCGGCGGCGGCGAAGTCGTTCTCGAACTGCTCGCGGTATGTAAACAGCAGATCGTCGTTGTAGGTGTCGCGTCCGTGGATGTCTTTCGTGGTTCGCAGGATGTGCCGATTGCGGACGATGCGCTCCCACTGCTTCATTTCGATTGTCTGGAAGCGGTTAAGCTCGGGCTGCCAGATTTTCTCGATCGGGCTGCCGGGCATGTAAAACATTCCCTCGCTGAATGCCAGGTCCTGCCCGACGAAGATGATCGGATCGCAGCCCAGATGCTGTGCCAGATAGAACGCCAGGTGCGCCACCGTCGTGCCGGGCCGCAGCCCGTCGCGGCGTGGAGCGTGTTCTTGCAGCAGCACGTCGTGGTACTTGTGCCGCAGCACGCGCTTGCCGCCGTCGTACATATCGAGCACGTGCCAGGTGGCCTTGGGCTCGGCGACGAGGACACAGTCGCCGAGGTCGTCGATCCCGCGGAAGAATTCGGTGGAGACCTCGTGGAAATCCAAGCTGGTAACGAAGTGGGGCCTGATCCCCAGCGAGTACAGCAGCCGCAGGACGGTCTGTACGCTGATAATCACCGCCCGCTCGCGCAGCGGCCCGAGTTGGTCGAGGTTGCGGGCCAGCGACGGGCCGGCGGCGACGACGATCGCGGGATAGCCCGCCGCCCGACCCGACAGCGTTTCGATTCCCCGGTTGCCGAGATAGGCGGGCAGGTTCAGGGCGATGTTTTTGAACGTGATCCGGGCGGTTTTGAGCAGGGTCACCATCTGCGTCCGCGCGATCGAGACGAAGTCGGTCAGCAGCCGGCGCATCTGCTCGTGAAACTGTGCGTGGTAGCGTTTCGTGTGCGGCAACGCGACGATTTGCAGGCCGAGCAACACGTTGGCGTTGCACGTGGAGAGCTTGCGGTTGATGACGCTTTTGTCGGTCGAGGTCAGGAGAATCAGCCGACCACTGTCGATCAACCCGGAAAAATCGTGCACACACAACGCCGTCTTGATCAATCCCAGATCATCCTCGGCAACGATCAGCACGGGGTTGTCGTAGCGGCGTTCGAGCTCGAGCGGGTGATAGCCGAGGCCCAGGCTGCTGATAAAGAAGGTGGGATTGTCGACCGCGGGCAGGTTGTCGATGAATTTCTCGACTTCATCGAGCGGGCGATAGCGGCTATGCGCATAGACCTCGCGGCCTTCGTCGGTCGTCAGCCGAACCGTGGCGTTGCCGTCGCGGGCGACTTCGAGCAACGGTGCTTGAGCAAAGGGCAACGCATCGACGCATTCCGCCAGGTCCGGATCACGCCGATAAAGGGCGGCGAGATTGGCGAGGTAGCGCTGTCGAGCGAGTTGGGAGCTGTCGCGTAAATCCGCCGCGGTGCTGGTCATGCGGGTCATTGACCCGTGACTGCCCGCTGCTGTCAAGCGTGCCGGTGGTTTGTTCCCGTGCGGCGTGTTGCCGGCGGGGCGCAAATCATGCCGATTGCCTGTCAGAGACGACATTATTTCGTGTTTTTAAGCACTTTATTAAAGCCGGCCGGTGACACCGCCGATACGAGGATTGCGGTACATCCGATCCGTCGTGAGGCGAAAGAGGATCCCACCGGAGTTGACACGTCTTGTTTTGCCGGTGGTCTATCGCGCGGTTCGCCGTTACTGCTGAAACAAGTTTAAAAGCTCTCTCTACTCAGGGGCAAATGCATGAGTGCAGCCATCGCGGCGGAACAATTTCGCATCGTTCACGAGACGGAGCCGGTCGGCGTGTCGTTGCCGCTTGATGCGCTGGAGGAACCCGGCACCTATATTTGCAACTGGAGCGGCCACCTGCTGCGCGTGCATGAAACGGACCGAGGCACTCGGCGTTTCGCGGCCGCCGCCGGCCGACATCCCGGAGCCTGGACGGTTACCAGAATCAGCGTTGATCCGCGGATCTCACGGCAGGAAGCCAAATCGCTTGCCAACAGTTTTGGACTGAGTACAAGTTTTTAATCGAATCTCTTTTCGCGTACTGGCAGAGTACCCCCAATCAGGCAAGGGCAGGCGGAACCACAACACCGCCCGCCCTTTCCTTTTGGAGCCGCGTCTCGGGTGCATTAATCTTGGTTCATCCGGTATTGCCGGGGAACTTGAACCGCCAAGACGCCAAGACGCCAAGACAGGTAAGGCAATCGTGCGGGGAAAACCATCAACATTACGGCGAGCGGGCTGTTTCTCTCGAGTACCGGTTCGCCGTTGCAGCGGTCTGTTAACCCTCTATTGATCAACCTCGAATGCGTGGCGCAACCTGAAACCCTTGGCGGCTTGGCGGCTTGGCGGTTCAATTCGTCTCGGCATGTCCCCACGCCGGTTTTGTCGTGTCCCGGGCACTCGACGCGACCGGCCTGTTGCGTATAAGCTGACTGTTTATACAGGGAAAATCGGGGGATGGCGCCGCCTGGAGAGTGCGCCGAACTGCACGACGACGTGGAGGTTTTCGATCATGTCGAGCGGGAAGAAACTCTGGCAACCCACTCAGGAGCAAATCGCCAAGACGCACGTGTATGCGCTGATGACCCGCGTTGCCGAGCGCCACGGCATCAAGCCCGATTGGGAAACCCTGCGGACCTGGGCGATCGAGCATGGCGGCGATTTCTGGTCGGAAATGCTCGAATACGCCGGCGTCGAGCCGTCCACGCCCGCCGACAGCGCCGTCAGCGGCGAAGGCATGCTGGGTACCCGTTGGTTTGAGGGCATGACCCTCAACTACGCTCGTCACATGCTGCGTTTCGACGACGACAACGACGCGATCCTCTTCGAGAACGAGATCGACGCCACGGCCCGCCTCACGCACCGCCAACTGCGCGATGCCGTCGCGCGCTGCGCCGCCGCCATGCGCAAAGACGGGGTTAAAAAGGGTGACCGCGTCGGCGGCTACCTGCCGAATGTCCCCGAAACCATCGTCGCCATGCTCGCCGCAACCAGTATCGGCGCCGCTTGGTCGTCCTGCTCGCCGGACTTCGGCGTCGGGGCGGTGCTCGACCGCTTCGGACAGATCGAGCCGACCGTCGTCGTCACCGTCGACGGCTATACCTACGGCGGCAAGCGCTTCGACATTCGCGACCGCGTTCAGGAAATTCTCGAAAAGCTGCCCAGCGTCAGACGCGTCGTCATCAAGCCCTACATTGAAGAAGCACCCGACATCAGCGACCTGCGCGACGCCGTCCTGTGGAGCGACTACCTCGGTCCTGATGAGGCGCCCACGCCGGAGCTGACGTTCGAGGAAGTCCCCTTCGATCATCCGCTCTTTATTATGTACTCCTCCGGGACCACCGGCGTGCCCAAGTGTATCGTGCACGGTCACGGCGGGACGCTGCTCCAGCACATGAAAGAGCTCATGCTGCACTGCGACCTGCACGAGGGCGAGAACATCTTTTACTTCACCACGTGCGGCTGGATGATGTGGAACTGGCTCGTCAGCGCGCTCGGAATCGGGGCCACCGTCGTCCTGTTCGAGGGCAACCCCGGCCATCCGACGATGAGCCGGCTGTGGGAGATGGCCGAGCGGCTGAAGGTCAACGTCTTCGGCACCAGTGCCAAGTACATCAGCGCCTGCCAGAAAGCGAGCATCGAGCCCGGCAAGCAGCAAGATCTGTCCTTCTTGCGGGCGATCTGCTCGACCGGCTCGCCGCTCAGTGCCGAACTGTTCGAGTGGACATACGAGCACGTCAAGTCGGACATAATGCTGGCCTCGATCTGCGGCGGCACCGACATCATCTCGTGCTTCATCCTCGGCAACCCCATACTGCCGGTCTACGCGGGTGAAGTACAGTGTCGCGGTTTGGCGATGGACGTGCAGGCCTGGGATGACGATGGCAACGAACTGATCGGCCGGAAAGGCGAGTTGGTCTGCACCGCCCCGTTCCCCTCACAGCCGGTCTGCTTTTGGAACGATCCCGACGGCAGCAAGTACAAAGGCGCCTATTTCGAACATTTCCCCGGCATTTGGCGACACGGAGACTTCATCGAGGTCACGGACAACGGCGGCGTGATCGTTTACGGCCGATCCGACGCCACCCTCAACCCCGGCGGCGTCCGCATCGGCACCGCCGAAATCTACCGTATCGTCGAGGGCATGCCCGAGGTGCTCGACAGCGTGGTGGTCGGCAAGAAGACCGAGGATGACGATGTGGCGATCGTGCTCTTCGTCGTCCTGCGGCGAGGCTTGCAGCTCGACAAGGAGCTGCGCAACAAGATCAAGGAGGGAATCGCCGCCGGCGCCACCAGACGCCATGTCCCGAAGATCATCAAACAGGTCACGGCGATCCCGCACACGATCAGCGGCAAGAAGGTCGAGCTGGCCGTCCAGCAGGTGATCCACGGCGAAGAGGTGAAAAATCTCGACGCCCTGGCGAACCCGGAGGCGCTGGAAGAGTTCAAGACGCCGCTGTAACCCAGAGGCACGGAGAGGCCTCCCCAACGTAGGCAGAGCACCTGGCATACCGGCAGCGCGGCAATTGTGCATTTTCAGGCCCCTTTCGCGGCTGTACAGGAGCCCGCGGAGGCTTGCCGCGATTCCGGTGGATACTCCCGGTCAACCGGCTACACTACACGGTACCGATTGCCAAAACGCCGCCGGCGTTGAACTCGGCACGTGTCCGCGTCTTCGGGAGGTGACGTCTGATGCCACTCCTCGGTCGTTTGTGGATTCTCGTGATTCTCGCTGGGTTGTTGGCGGTCTCTGCGCCGGGGCAACAGGTTCTGCCGCCTGCGGTCGCCGAGCATCCTGACTTTCGCCGGATTGTGCAGGACGCCAAGGCGCGGGTCTTCCCCGCCGTCGTCTACATCAAGTGCCTGCGCGAGACGCACGAGACCGGCAAGAAAGAGTCACAGCAGATCGCCGGCAGTGGGGTGATCATCTCGACCGACGGGGAGGTGCTGACCAATTGGCATGTGATCGACAAGGCCACCAGCGTGCGCTGCCTGCTGTCCGATGGGCGGCACGCGAAGGCTGAGGTCGTCGGTTCGGATCAGGACACGGATCTGGCCCTGCTGCGCCTGCAATCCGACGAGAACGCGCCCGACCTGCCGTACGCCAGGCTGGGCGATTCGTCGGTCCTGAAAGAGGGAGACTTCGTGATGGCGATGGGGGCGCCCTGGGGCCTGAACCGCTCGGTCTCGATCGGGATCGTCTCCTGCACGCGCCGCTATCTTGACACCGTCAGCGAGTACAGCCTCTGGATCCAGACCGACGCGGCGATCAACCCCGGAAACTCGGGGGGGCCGCTGGTGAACACCGGCGGCGAAGTGGTCGGCCTGAACGCCCGCGGAATCTGCTTCAGCGACGGCATGGGCTTCGCGATTCCGTCGGAAACGATCGCACTCTTGCTGCCGCAGCTGCGCGAGCAGGGAAAGGTCAACTGGAGTTGGACGGGGCTGCGCCTGCAACCGTTGCGCGACTTCAATCGCGACATGTACTTCGACGCGACCGAGGGCCTGATCGTCGCCGGCACCGATCCGGACAGCCCCGCCCGTCGCGCCGGGTTCCAGCCCAAAGACCGGATCGTGAGCATCGGCGGGCGCGCGGTCACTGCGCTCACCGAGGAAGATTTGCCGGTCATCCGTCGCTGGCTCGGGTTGCTGCCCAAGGGGCAGGAGCTGGCTTGCGCGGTGATTCGCGGCGAAGAGAAGCTAACCGTTGCCGTGGTTCCGCGTGCAAAGGGCGACGTCGAAGGTCAGGAGTACGCCCTGGAGCGGTTCGACTTCACCATCAAGGAGATCAACCAGTTCGACAACCCCAGCCTGTTCTTTCACCGGCAGAAGGGTGTGTTCGTGTTCGGCGTAAAGCGGCCCGGCAACGCCGCCAGCGCCGGGCTGCGCGCCCGCGACATCATCCTGAAGATCGATGGCGCGGAGGTGAAGACGATCGAGGATTTCAAAGAGGTGCACAAGCCTTTGGTCGCCAACGTCGACGAACGTCATCGCGTGCTGGTTGTGGTGTTACGCGGCGGCTTGATGCGGCAGATCGTGTTGGATTTCGCCCGTGACTACTCGAAGGAGTAACGCTTTGCCAGGACCGGGCGTGAAGTAGGGAGTGGTCAAATGTACCCTAATAACTCTTTGCAGCGCGTATTGAAGCTCATCGCACTGATATCGGTGGTTCCGCTGGCAGTTGCGGATGACCAGGAGGACAGACCTGCCGCGGCTGAACTGGCGAAGCTGGCGGAGCAACTGGCGGACTCGTTCGTCATCGTGGAATACACCGTCCGAAGCGATAAGGGCGAGACCCCGGGTTCCAATTGGACCGGATTCACGCGCATCAGCACCGGGCCCAGCTTCGGTATGGGGTTCAGCAACTGGGGACAGCTCATCAAGCAGGAGCGCCCCGGCGAACTCACGGGTTATTTGCTGCCTGACGATCGCGTGGTCACGAGCGATCCGATGCTGCACCCGCGATTCATCGAGCGAATCGCCGTTCGCGCCGGCGACCAGCTCGTGGACGCCGAGATCGAGGCCTACGGTCGCGATCGTGACATCGTGTTCCTCCGGCTCAGCGAGCCGATCCGGGCACGCAAACCCCTGGCGTTCAACACGGGCAGGCCCGGCCCGTACCGATCCGTAAGCTTCTTCAACGATGAAGGTACCTGGAAGATCAGCGTGCGACGTGTCCGGGATGAGGACGTGCCCAGCGTCACCGTTACACCCGGGCAGCCGGGCGAAGCGAACTATGTGGCGTCCGGGCTGTACGTCGACAAGGCGGGCACTCCCGTGGCGCTGGTCGTCAAGTCCAAAGTAGAACTGGATGAAAACTGGCGACGGTCGCCCGACGATTGGCCGGTGATTCCGGCGAGCGAAATGCGCGAGTCAGCCGAACAGCTCGAACGCATTGCTTCCGAGGGCCTGTTACGCGTGAATCTGCGCTTTCGCAGTCCGCGCACCCGGGCGGGATCATCGCGATTCGGGGTCAGTGTCAGTTTCCCCGGGGAGGACAAGAGCGAGGAGATGACCGAGTGGAATGGCACCGGCATCCTCGTAAACGACACGACGATCCTCGTGCTGGCGAACCTGCGTCCGAAGGTGACGGGGCGACTTGAGGCGATTCGCGTATTTGGCGCAGACAATCAATCCGTCCAGGCCGAGTTTGCCGGTACGCTGGCGGACTACGGGGCGCTGCTGGCCAAGCTGGAAAAGCCCTTGCCGGGAGCCATTCGTCTTGAGATCCGGCCGATCAAGGAGTTCGAAGACGAGCTCCTGCTGAAGGCGCAGATCCGCATCCTCGGTGAATCGCGGACCGCGTACTTCTGGCGCGACCGCGTCCGGTCCTTCAGCGTTGGCTGGCGGCGGCAGATCTATCCGGATGTTTCGGCCACCAGCGGCGGCGGTTCAGCACCGTGGAAAGAGCGCCAATCCCCCAGCATGAACTTCCTTTTCACACTGGACGGCAAGTTGCTCGGCCTCCCGATCGCAAAGCGGGAGAAGATCGTCAGCGGCGATCGCTGGAGCGGCTGGGATCCGTTCGGCAGCGACTCGAACATGCTCGCGGCGACGTACATGGCCGACGTACTGGCCGCTGGCGACCGGAGCGTCGACGCGGAGAACCGACCGTTGTCGGAAGAGGAGGAGAACCGCCTCGCCTGGCTGGGCGTCGAGCTGCAGGCCATGACCCCGGACCTGGCCCGCATGAACAACGTCGCGGATCAGACCGCCAACGGCACGACCGGCGCGATGGTCACGCACATCTACCCGAACTCGCCGGCGTCAAAGAGCGGACTCGAGCAGGGCGACATCCTCTTGCGGCTGCATATCGAGGGACAGCCCAAGCCGATGGAAGTAGAGCTGAAGGACACCAGCCCGTTCGGCAACATGATGGATCAGTTCTGGGCGATCGCGGAGGACATGCCGTCCGGATTCCTCGACCAGATGCCCAAGCCGTGGGGCTCGGTCGAGAATGCCCTGACGCGGGCCCTCACGGACGTGGGGTTTGGCAAGCGCTTCACCGCCGAGGTTTTCCGGGACGCGAAGATCATCACTAAAGACTTCGTCGTCACCGCGGGCCCGCCGCACTACGAATCGGCCAAACGTTTCAAGTCGAAGGCCGCGGGGTTCACGATCCGCAACCTGACCTACGAAGTTAGACGTTACTTCCAGCTCAACCCGGAAGATGCCAGCGTAATCGTATCAAAAGTCGAAAAGGGCAGCCGGGCCGCCATCGCAGGCATCCGGTCTTACGAACTGATTCTCTCAGTGGACGACCAGCCAATTCATGATGTCACCGAACTGGAGAAGGCGATTGCCGACGGCGGCGAATTCCGTCTGAACGTCAAACGCATGGCCACCAGCCGCGTGGTCACGCTCAAGGTGGGAGCCGAGTCCGAGGCGGAATAGGGTCGCGCCGTTCGTAGGGTAACCACGCACCGCAAGTGGTAATCCGCTCGAACCGATAGAATGATCATCGCCGCGGCCGTGGCGGGCGGCGGTCGCTCTGGAGGTCTCGCGAGCCGATGATCGAAGATTGGCGCCCGGCGCTGGTTGAGCGTTTGCTCCACGCGGTCAATGACGCCGGCGCGTGGGGGTATCGCACCGGGAGCAACGGGAGTGCCGAGCCGACCGCCCTGGCCGCGCTTGCGTTGGCGACAACCGGGAACGCTTCCAAACGGGTGGCCGGGGCACTCGAATGGCTGGCCCGATTACAACGAGATGATGGAGCGGTTCCGATTTCGGCCGAGGCCGAGCATCCCCAATGGCCCACGACCCTGGCGCTGCTGGCATGGCTGCGCTGCACACCACCAGGCGCGGAGATCCGCGCGGCGCGGATTGGGAAGGCGCTGAGTTGGGTTCTGCATGCGCGCGGACGAAAGACTCCGCCTGATTACGCCATCCACGATCATGACTCGACGCTCGTGGGCTGGTCGTGGGTTGCCCGGACGCATTCCTGGATTGAGCCGACCGCTTACGCACTGCTGGCTCTGCGTGCCGCCGACCAGGCTGACCACCCGCGGGTGCGTGAGGGAGTCGAGCTCATCCTCGACCGGGCCCTCCCCGAAGGCGGGTGGAACTACGGCAACCGCCGCGTGCTCGAGCATGTTCTGCGGCCGTTCCCGGCGACGACCGGCGTGGCACTGGCCGCGTTGGCCGGCGAACCCCGCGAGGCCCGCATCGATGTCGCGATCGAGTACTTGGTAAAGGAGTTGCCGCGTATTCGGGCACCGTTGTCGTTGGCGTGGGGACTGATTGGCTTGCGGGCGTGGGATGCACGGCCGCCCGAGGCGCGGACGTGGCTCGAGGCCTGCGCGCGGCGATTGATCGAGCAACCCGCCAGTCCGCAGTATGACGCGCTGTTGCTGCTGGCCGGCGCGGATACGTGCCCGCTGATTAAAACGCCGGGGGTACAAACCGATGACTGACGCACACCCCACGCCCGATAAGACAAACGTAGGCGGCAAATTCAGCCGGCGCCAATTGCTGGGCATAGGCGGCATCTTCGCTCTCGGCTGGGGCTTGGCGGGCACGGCGATGTGGTGGCGGCGGCACGAACGCGGTCGCCGCGCGGATGTCTTCATCGGTAAGGCCGCCGGCTACGACGCCGATTTGGTTTCGCTCGTATCCGCCGGCCTGGAAGAACTTGGGGTTACCCGCCGACAGATTCAGGGCAAGCGGGTGTTGCTAAAGCCGAATCTGGTCGAGACGGCTCTCGGCCAGGCGCATATCAACACGCATCCGGCGTTGGTCGTGGCGGCGGCGGAAGTTTTTCGCCGACTGGATGCGGCGGAGGTCTTCGTGGCCGAGGGTCAGGGGCATCGCCGGGACAGTTGGCTGGTACTGGACGAATCGGGCATGGGGCGGGCCTTGGCGGAAGCCGGTCTCAAGTTCGTTGATCTGAACCACGATGACGTTGAGCCGGTCGCCAACGTTGGCACCTGGACCGACCTTGAACACCTCTACCTCCCAAAGACGCTGCGATCAGTCGACATCCTGGTCTCCATGCCCAAGCTCAAGACGCACCACTGGGCCGGCGTTACCTGCGCGATGAAGAACCTTTTCGGCGTCATGCCGGGCGTGGTCTACGGCTGGCCGAAAAACGTCTTGCACTGGTCCGGCATCCCGAATTCCATCCTCGACATCAACGCGACGGTCCGTCCGACGCTCGCGATCGTCGACGGGATAGTCGGCATGGACGGCGATGGTCCGATCATGGGCAATCCCAAGCCCGTCGGGGCCGTGATCATCGGCACTAATCTCACCGCCGTCGATGCCACCTGCGTCCGGGTCATGGACCTCAATCCCCTCGGCGTCCCCTACCTGACGCAAGCCTCCGGCCGGCTTGGGCCGATCCACGAGCGAAATATCAGCCAGCTCGGCGAGTCGATTGCCAGGCTGCGCACTCGGTTCGAGGTGCTCGACCTGCCGCACTTGGCGAACGTTCGTCGTACGTAAGGTGGATGCACGGCCGTATCGGCCCTGGGGGCACGCGAATTCATCAATACATAGAGTTGAATTACGTTGCCATTTTCAACTAGACTGGAATCTTGAGCCGCTGGGATTCAACATAGCGCTCTGTAACGCGTGGGATGATGGATAATGCGAAGGGTGGCCCACCTCTTTAGAGGTGGTGGACACGAATAGGGTCACGATTCGCGTCCCCCACGGCTAAAGCCATGGGCTACCCATCAAGTGATGTGTAACAGAACACCAGGAGGGTGCCACATGAAACTCGGGTTCAGGATTACCTTGGTCGTCGTCTTGCTGCTTCTTCCGGCAGTGCCGTGTGGCGGCGACTTCGACGGGGCGCGGTTGGACCGCTCCTGGCCGTGCTTCGGCGACCTCGACTTCGATTACGACATCGACCTCGCCGACCTGTCTCAATTGCTGTCAAATTACGGCGTCACCGGCGGTGCCGTGTACGAGGACGGCGACCTTGACGAAGACGGCAACGTGGACTTGTCGGACCTCAGCGCTTTGCTCTCCGTCTACGGTACGACTTGCCCGACATTGCCGCCGCGGATCGAGTTAGCGGGCAATTCCCTTGACGACTATCCGTTCTTCGAATACGTCCGGGCCTTCAACCACGACGCGCCGGTCGGGGTGGCAATCGACCTTACCCGCTATCCCGATCTCGTCGACCTGACCTGCGACCTCTACATCGTTGAGGCGCGGACCCAGGCCGAATGGGAGCTTGATCCGACACTCGAAGACGTTCGGCCGGACGGGCCTGATGAAATCACGCTCGACGGCTCGACGATCCAGGAGAACATGTTCCACGCCGCCGCCCCGGGCGAACTCGACGCGGACGCCGGGACGGGCCTGGGTCACGCCTACGACGTAGTGCTCGACTGTAATCGAGACGGTCAACTCGAGGGGGAAGACTACATCGACGGTTCGGGCGATGAGGCGGGGTTCTATGTCGTCGCCGACACGACCGAACCCGGCCCGCTGAACGTGACGGAGATTATCTACAGTGGCGGTACCTGGCTGGGGCAGGATACTTACTACCCCACCGGCATCGCTTTACTGGGCCAGCTCCCGCTCATCGTCATCAGCCACGGCAACGGGCACAACTATCAGTGGTACGATCATCTCGGCTATCACCTGGCCTCGTACGGCTACATCGTCATGAGCCACACGAACAACACCGTGCCGGGTATCGAGACCGCCTCAACCACAACGCTGACCAACACCGACTACATCATCGGCCACCAGGACACGATCGGGGGCGGCGTCCTCGACGGTCACATCGACTCGCGCCGTATCACCTGGATCGGCCACAGCCGCGGCGGCGAGGGTATCACGCGAGCCTACGATCGGCTATTCGACGGCACCTACACGCCGGAGTACTACACCATCGAGGACATTCTGCTTCTGAGCAGCATGTTGCCCACGGACTTCCTGAAAACCGACAACGCCAACCCGCACCAAGCCAACTATCACCTCTGGACCGCATCGGCCGACGCCGACGTGAACGGCGGGGCGGACTGCGATCTTTGTCAGACCTTTCATCTGCACGACCGGGCCACCGGCTTTCGCCACTCGACCATCGTGCAGGGCGCCGGGCATGGGGATTTCCACGACGGCGGGGGATCTTCGGTTGCCACCGGGCCGTGCCTGATCGGCCGGGCCAATACGCACCTGATCCAGAAAGGTTATTTCCTGCCGCTGGTCAAGCACTACATCGAAGGCAACATCCCGGCTAAGGATTTCTTTTGGCGGCAGTGGGAAAGCTTCAAGCCGATCGGCGCGCCGACCGGGATTTGCATCGTCGTATCCAACACGTACCACAACGGCGCGCCGTCCGGAAATTTCGTGATCGACGACTACCAGTCGAACCACGCGACAAACGTCAGCAGTTCCGGCGGGGCCGTCACGTACGACGTGGATAACCTGACCGAAGCCCGCCTGGACGACAATAACTACAGCTTCAGTTGGACCGTCAGTGATCCCATGAACGGAATGACGCACGCGTCTTCGGAGGGTTCCGACGACAGCCGCGGCGTGGTGTTCGATTGGAACAACATCGATAGTTTCTACGAGTTGGAGATTGTTTCGTCGCAGCGCGATCTCTCCGACGACCTCTACCTGTCATTCCGCGCTTGCCAGGGAACCCGCCATCCGCGCACCACCAGCGAGCTGGACGACCTGACCTTTACCGTCACGCTCCGCGACGGCAACGGAACCACCAACAGCATCAACATCGGCACCTATGGCGGCGGGATCGAGGAGCCTTACCAGCGCTCCGGCGGCTGGCACAACGAGTTCGAAACCATCCGCATCCGCCTGACCGATTTCCTCAC
The DNA here is from genome assembly GCA_030612705.1 of Phycisphaerae bacterium. Classification (GTDB taxonomy): domain Bacteria; phylum Planctomycetota; class Phycisphaerae; order UBA1845; family Fen-1342; genus JALSRY01. The sequence continues at coordinate 27,278 of JAUWNI010000044.1, forward strand.
CAACGGCTCGGGCCTGGATCTGACCGACATCGTGGCGGTGCGTTTCGATTGCGGCCCGTCTTTCGGTTCGGAAGAGGGCCGGCTGGGGCTGGATGACGTCGAGTTGACCAACGACCACCCGCCCAACGTCTTTCTGGCCATCAGCATCGCTGGCGGCGCCCCGAGCTACATTCCACCCGGGCAGGAGACCGTGCTCACGGTGCAGATTACCGCCAGCAACGAGAGCTATATCGAGGACACCGCCACGCTCCACTACCGCTGTGACGACGGCGAGTTTCTAACCGAGCCGCTGGTCGAGTTGGGCGGGGACCTCTTCGAGGCGACGCTGCCGCCGATGAATTGCGACGATACGCCGGAGTTCTACATCAGTGCCGAAGGGACCGAGAGCGGCTTGGTCACCAATCCCGCGGGCGCCCCGGCCGTCGTCTACGCGCCGGACGTTGGCGAGTTTATAGTTTTTTACCAGGAAACCATGGATAGCAACCCCGGCTGGTCCACCGAGGGACTCTGGGCCCATGGGCAGCCGACCGGCGGCGGTGGACAGTACGGCGGGCCGGACCCGACCAGCGGGTACACCGGTCCGAACGTTTACGGCTATAACCTCAACGGCGACTACGAGAACTACCTATCCCAGCGGCATCTGACCACTGACGCCATCGATTGCAGCGGACGCACCAATGTTCACTTGTCGTTTTGGCGTTGGTTGGGCGTCGAGCAGCCGGCGTACGACCACGCCTACCTGCGTGTGAGCAACAATGGGTCCACCTGGCACACTATCTGGGATAACACGACCGAGACCACCGATTCGGACTGGATGTATCAGCAGTTCGATATCTCGGATTACGCGGCCGATCAGCCGACCGTGTACATCCGCTGGACCATGGGAACGACCGACGGCTCGTGGCGCTATTGCGGGTGGAATATCGACGACGTGGAACTGTCGGCGTTCGAGTGCGAATGAGAGATGGTACTATGATGTTTGACGACCGAGAGGAAATGCTGAAATGAAAACCATGAAACTGGTTGCCCTTGCAACACTCTTCGCGATTGCCTTTCCGGCAACGCTCCGGGCCGAGGAGTCCGAAGTTCCCGCCATTCCGGAAACGCCGGCCGCCGTTGACGAAGTCGTCTATGTCCGCCCCTTCACGCTGGAGAAGGGTTACAAGTTCGAGTGGCGCAAGGAGCAGCCGCTCGTGAAAGCAGGTTATATCCTGGTGTTGAAGGTAAATCCCGACCTGGTTTATCCGCGGCAGATCGCCGAGCCGGTCCTCTACGTCGGCAATCAGACCGCCGAGCGCGTCAACATCGGCTACAAGTCCGGCCACGTCGTCGCGATCGTGCCGGGCAAGCTCAATCCGAAGAAGGCGCTGATGTGGTTCGGCGCGCCGGAACTACCCGAGCGTTGCACGGCCAAGACGATTCAAAAGGAGCGCGAGAAGGCGAAGCAGGCTGAGATTAAGCCGTTCGTGGATGCCAAGATCGCATCGGCGGAGAAGAAAGGCGGCAAGCGTTTGAAAGTAGCGGACCGGTACGAGCTGCGACGAGAGATCGCGGGCCTGATCAAGGAGTACGCGCCGGACGAATCCGAATTGGCGGACGGTTTGCTCGTGCCGCGAAACGATTAGTGCTCTGTCACAAGTAAAAAGTCGGGTGGCACGGGCGTCCCGCCCGTGTGATTCTCGGGCGAGACGCCCGAGCCACCCGAAAATTATGATGTGACAGAGCACTAGTGATCTGTTACAGCTCGATTTTCGGGTAGCGTCGGCCCCGCGCGGCCGACGTAGATAGCTGAACGCCTCCCTATAGCCTACGGCGGCCGCGGGGGG
>JAUWNI010000089.1 GCA_030612705.1 Phycisphaerae bacterium
TGCATTTTTTTCAAGTCTCGGGGGCGCCCTCGGGGGGCGGACGCTACGTTTCCCGGCTTCTGCCCCCTCGGCGAAGGTAGCATCGACTGGCCGCGCGTCGTCACCGCCCTACGCGAGATCGACTACGACGGGCCGCTCACGTTCGAAGGCCCCGGCGACCCGGCTGACGTCCTTCGTCGGCTCAGCAACATCATTAACAACCGACCGGTCCTGGAAAGGGATGAATCCAGATGAGCGGCAAACTCGAAGCATACCGCGATGACATTACCGTCGCCGACGGCGGCTGGTCCACGCTCCTGCAAGCCCGCGGCGTGCCGGCCGACGCGCCCGCCGAGCTTGCCAACCTGACGCACCCGCACCTGGTCGAGGCCCTCGCTCGCGAGTACGTCGCCGCCGGCGCCCGCTTCATTACTACAAATACGTTCTCCGCCAATCGCTTCATATTTGAACGGCGCGGCCTGGAGCTCAATTTGGACGAGATCAATCGCAGCGGGGCGGCATTGGCGAAGAAGGTTGCCGCCGAGACCGGCGCGCTGGTCGCCGGCTCGATCGGCCCCAGCGGCAAAATCCTCGCCGTGCACGAAGTCAAGGAAGCCGAATTGGTCGAGGCCTTCTCCGCGCAGGCCGCGGCACTGGCGCAAGGCGGCGCCGACGTCATTGCCCTCGAAACCTTCTCCGAGTTAGCGGAAATCCTGCCGGTGGTGGAGGCCGTGCGAAAGAGCACCGGATTGCCGGTGATCGCCAGCATGTCGTTCGATTCCGGTCCCCAGCGGACGTACACAATGATGGGCGCCGCGGCCGAAGATTGCGCCAGCGCCCTCGAAGAGGCCGGCGCCGACGCGGTCGGCTGCAATTGCGGCGCGGGAATCACAACGTTCCTGCCCATTGTTGTGGCGTTGCGGGCCAACACCGCGCTGCCGCTCTGGGTCAAGCCCAACGCCGGCTTGCCCGAGCTGGTAGACGGACGTGTGGTCTACAAGCAAACCCCCGATGAGTTCGGCCACCACATTCCGGCTTTGCTCGAGGCCGGCGCCAACATCATCGGCGGCTGTTGCGGATCGGGCCCGGAGCACATCAAGCGCGTCGCGGCCCTCGTGCTCAGTCACAAGCGAAAAAAGCTGTGACCGCAATCACGGGGCACGTCTCCGCACGTTGTTATCCGCCGAGCAGTGCGTTCAGAAGCCCGGTAGTTTCGCCTTTGCGTTTGACGATCAGGATCGGGTGCGCGGCCCGTAGCAGAATGCGCTCCGCCGTCGCGCCCAGAATGACGGCGGCGGCCGAGCTCAACCCCCGGCTTCCGACCACGATCATGTCCATCTTGCAAGCCGTCGCCAGTTCGTGCACCGCTGACGCCGTGTCTTCCGAACACGTACAAATCGTCTCGAATTGCACGCCGCTGGTATCGACACCCGCGACGAACTCGTCCACTTGCTCCCGTGTGACCTCGGCCTGTTTGGCTATTGCCTGGTCGAGGTCCATTCCCAGCTTGCGGTAGCCGTAGCCGGCGCAGTAGACGGTTTGCAGGAGAATCTGCGGCTGTTGCCCATCGGCCGCTCCGGCTCGGGCGATCTCCAGGGCGGCCTCCAGGGCCAACTTGGAATGCTCGGAAAAGTCCACCGGCACATGGATTCGGGCAAAGTGCGGACGACAGTAGTTGGGAACGATCAGGACATTGCACGGTAATTTGCGGGCGAGCTTGGTAAAGGCCGATCCGACCGCCGCCTGGTGCGCGGGCAGCCGCCGACCCTTTACGATCAGATCGAGTTCCAGGTCGCGGGCGCTCTGCAAAATTTCCGCCACCCCGCTACCCGCGTGGATGTCGACTTCGGCGTGCTCGCCGATGGCTTTCGGCAGTGCGCTGATTACGTGCTTGCGCAGCTCTTCGATGTCGATTGTCTCTGTCGCCGCGGCTTCCGGACCGCCCCCGTGTACGTAGACACACAAGACCTTTTCCGATTTTGCCAGCGTTGCGAAGCGGCCGGCAAAAGCAAGTGCTACGTCGTCAGCCGGTGAGCCGGTCAGAAACACGCCGATCCGTCGGTACCGTTTCATGGCTAATCCCCTTGTGTGTTGTGAGTATCATCGGCTTGCGCCGCGGGACGATAGAGCAACGCGACGCGGCCGATGCGCTGCACCAGCTCGCACGGAATCCGCTCCGCCAATTCCTGCGCGGTCAGCAGACACTGTTGCCGATCATCGGTGCTGATTCGAATTTTGATCAACTCCTTTGTGCCGAACGCCTGCCGCACATGAGCGAGGGTTGCATCCGATAACTCGTCGGCCCGGACGATTACGTGAGCCTTGAGCCGATTACCTTTAGCCGACAACTCCCGGCGCCGGCCGGAACTCAATCCCATATCGCATCCTCACGAGTACCGTTGAGTACTGTACACGTCACGTCGGCCTGCTACTATAGCCGCAAAGATGAAGTCCTTCTCCTGGAGCCAGGGATGGCCGCAAACGATTCACGCACCCGCAAGAAAAAGCTCGAAACTCCCAGCCTGTTCGACTCTATCGACCGGCCCCCCGTCGTCAAAATCGGCGGCGTCAGCCCGGCCTACATCGAGACCGCCCCGGTCGACGACGAGCCGCCGGACGAGGAAACCGAACTCGAACCAACCCGCAACGATTCGGACCTCACGTCGGACGAGGACGACACGGCCGTTTCGGAGGGAAGCGAAGTGACGGCTGTCTCAGCGGCGAAGTCCCCAAAGAGCAAACGCACCCGGCCCGCGGTACCAAAGAAACGCGCCGCCCGTGTGTCCTCGTCGAACAAGCGCGGCAAGCCGGTCACCGCCGAGACTCTCGCCACCAGGCAGCGTGACATCTCCGTCTCGGAATTCTTCGCCAAGAACCGCCACCTGCTGGGTTTCGACAATAAGCGCAAGGCGTTGCTCACGACGGTCAAGGAGGCGGTCGACAACAGCCTCGACGCCTGCGAGGAAACCCACATCCAGCCTGAATTGCACGTGGACATCGTGCAGCTCGCCGAGGATCGCTTCCGCGTTCGCGTTCGCGACAACGGACCCGGGATCATCAAGTCACAAATCCCGAACATCTTCGGCAAGTTGCTCTACGGCTCGAAATTCCACCGGCTGAAGATGGCCCGCGGACAGCAAGGCATCGGCATCTCCGCCGCCGGCATGTACGGCATGTTGACCACCGGCAAGAGCGTTCACATCACCTCGCGGACCAGCCCGAAGAAGGTGGCCCACCATTTCCAGATCCAGATCGACACCGCCAAGAACAAACCCGACGTGATCAAAGACGAAGAGGTCGAGGCAGCCTGGGAGCGCGGCACCGAGGTGACGATCGAGCTGATCGCCAGCTACAGCAAGGGTCGGCAGTCGGTCGACGAATACGTCGAGCAAACCGCCATCGCCAACCCGCACGCCGTGATCTATTACACCTCGCCGACGCGCGAGCACCGCGAGTTCCCACGGGCCACGGAAGAGCTGCCCGCCGAGACCCGCGAGATCAAGCCGCACCCGTACGGTATCGAGCTGGGCGTGTTGATGAAGATGCTCAAGGAATCCAAGGGCGTGAAGCTCTCCGACTTCCTCCAGAAATCGTTCTGCCGCGTCTCGCAGGCGGTCGCTGAACGCATCTGCGGCAGCGCCGGCCTCAGCATCAAGGCCGCTCCCAACTCGATCGGCACGCACGACGTCGAAAAGCTCTACGAAGCCATACAGTCCGTCAGGGTGCTGGCCCCGCCGACCGATTGCCTCGCCCCGATCGGCGTCCGCAACCTGCTGGCCGGTCTGCTCAAGGAGGTCAAGGCCGAGTTCTTTACCGCCACGACGCGCTCGCCGGCGGTCTATCGCGGCAACCCGTTCCAGATCGAGATCGCGCTGGCCTATGGCGGCAAGCTCTCTACCGAGGGTACCGCCCGTGTGATCCGCTTCGCCAACCGCGTCCCGCTGCTGTATCAGCAGTCGTCGTGTGCGGCGTTCAAGTCGGTTCTCGACGTCGATTGGCGAAACTACGGGCTTTCGCAGCCCGGCGGCAACCTGCCGACCGGCCCGCTGGTCGTCATGGTTCACATGGCCAGCGTCTGGGTCCCGTTCACGTCCGAGAGCAAGGAAGCCATCGCCGACTACGACGAAATCCGCAAGGAAATGAAGCTGGCGTTGCAGGAGTGCGGCCGCAAGCTGGCCACGTACGTCCGCCGTCGCCGTCGGCAAAAGCTGGAGGCCACCAAGCGTGACATCTTCGGCCGCTACATCCCCGACGTGGCCGAAGCATTGGCGAGCCTGACCGGCACGAATGAGCAGCGCATCCTCAGCGACCTGCGCATGATCGCCAAGACCCGCACCGCCGAAGCCGACGTCGTCCTGGACGAAAACGGCAAGCCCATTGTGGAATCGGTCTCTGACCAGTCAGCCGCGGCGACCGACGCCTCGTCAGCCGATGTAGCGGCCGGCGCCTCGCCGGCCGAACCGGACGATCTCAACGGCGACAAATCAACCGTTATCGTCCCCGAGAACGAAACCACGGAAGTCCCCAACGATCTGTTCGATGAAAACGGTAACGGAAATGGCCGCGTCGCCAAGCGGAAGCGCCGCCGCCGAAAATAGCGAAATGGCGGGCCTCACGCCGGTTTCCGGGCCGGGGCCGGCCGGGCTCTGTTGCATGCACGCGCACGGTCATATAGATACGAGACCAGCATGGCCGCGCTTCTCTTGACCATGGCACACAACCCACTCGTACCCGGCAATCCAACTGTGACAACGCTCTACTGCTCTGTCAGTGTTGCTTTGATGGGTTCAACCTGAGGAGCCGCGGACTTTAGTCCGCCCGGCGCCGCGCGGAGCAGAATTTACCCTTCCCGAAGGACCGGGCGGACTGAAGTCCGCGGCTCTTCAAGTATCATCACGGCCTCGAAAGAAACACTACCCATCAAATCAACCTTGACAAAGCACTACAGTGTTGACGTGCTCCGCTGTAAATCGATGATCCACGGCGGCGTTTCGTTGACGTAGGCTCGTATGTATTTACCACGCGTGAAGTAGTACCACGCCGTCCCGCCCTGAAAAATCATGCTGAGAAAAATGAGCGAGCCATAAACCGTCAGGCTGATGGTGGTGTACATCTGCTCGATCGAGCCGAGGGTCGCCAGTGCCCGATCGTTGGCGGGAAGTGCCGCTGCGTACGGGTTGGGCTCGGTCAGTATGCAGTAGATGCTCCAGAGGCTGTAGATAATCAGCACGCCGCAGAAGCCGAGTTGGTTGAACCCGAGCCGACGCGTGGCCTGCTCGTCGAAGCGGCGGAACATCTTCGCACCGGCGAACTCGTTATAAGACACAATGGCCAATGCGATGCCGATCAGAAATGAAGTCAGGCTGAAGAGCCCGCACAACAGGCTGATCGCGGCAAAGATGCCGGTCGTCCAGCCGTTGAACAGGGCCACACCGATCGCCCGGCGGATTTTCTTGGCGCGGCCTTGGGCCAACTCCAGTTCACGCAGGTTCTCAACTGAGAGGGGCGCTGCCGGCGTGTCCGAGACCGCACCCGGCGCAACAACTGCCGGTCGGGCCGTCGGCGGTGTAATTGATTGAGTTGGAGTATAATTCACGTAACTGCTATCGACCAATTCGGGGCACCGGTTCGTCCCTTCGATACGATTCGAGTAATCCGATAATCTCCGAGTTGCGCCGTCCTCTAATGCTCAGTCGCACGTTACTTTGTGGGTAGCGTCGGACTGCTAGACAGACACCAATTGGCCACCCAACCCGACACGGGTACGATTGCCACCATGACGGAGCAAACAGCAAACCTGGTCCGCGAGTCGACCGGCGACAACGAACGGCAACGCCTCGACGACCGCTTCGTCCCCATCCGGGCTTGCGATCTGATTACGACCTTGGCCAACGACGGGCAACACTTCGGCTTGGCCTCCGATGCTTTCCACGGCGTCGCCGACGCGATCCTGGACGTGATCGAGCAGGAGACGGCCGCTTTCGAACGAGAGTTGGCCGATCTTTACGCCGCCTTCAACCCCGATCGCGACACTCAGTCACCGGATCGAAAACCCTCGCCGCAAGACTGCGCCGATCTGACCAGATGCCTCGCCTACCTGCTCGAAAAGACCAATTTCGAGCATCTATCCGACGTTCAGATCGAGGCCGCGGTTCACGCCGCCAACTCCCGTGGCCTGCGCGTCCGGCTCCACCCCGAGCGCGTGGACTATCTCGCTATCTGGGTTCGCGGCCGCGGTACTGACGAGCGCGACCGCCGCACCTTGCGGCACCCCGTCCGTGGCGAAACGCGCACGATCGACATCTTCCGCCGAATCGCCGTGCTCGCCCGTCTGCGCGACGATCCTCATATTATCATCAAATTATTCAAAGACATCCCGATCGAGGACGTCGAGGCCCTACTCCCACACGCCGAAATCGAAATGACTTTGCGCGACCGCGCTCTACTCATAGGCGGCAGCGCCGGCACCCTCGGTTCAACCGCCGGCAAGGTCTTCGGATTGCTCAAAGGCATGGCGGCACTGACCAGTCTCCTGTGGGTAGTGCTGATCGGAGCGGCCATGCTGACGTACCGCACGTTCATGGGTTATCGCCGGGCGCGCTCGAACCGCGACTCCCAACGCACGCGCCACCTCTACTACCAGAACCTCGGCAACAACGGCGCCGCCCTGCACACACTGACCTCCATGATTGCCCAGGAAGAACTGAAGGAAGCCGTGCTGGCCTACGCCTTCTGCCACCAATCTTCCGACCAATCCTGGACGCCGAGGGAACTCGCCGACCGCGTGGCGGAGTACTTCGCGCAGCGCTTCGCCCTGGGCATCGACTTCGACGCCTCCGACGCGATTGAAACGCTCACCCGCCTGAACCTCTGGCGTGACACCGTCGCGCTCCGCGTTGTCCCTTGCGACGAGGCTCTCCGCCGCCTCCGCAACCACTACGCCGACCGCCGATCCACCGACTACCACATGTCAATGGCCCGCCGCTGATGCGAATGAGTCGCCTCCCGGCAGCGCACTTCCTGCGCCGCGCAACGCGTCAGGTAAGCGATCCTACCGATATCAACAAAACGCCGACGACGAACACCGCCGTGGAATCGCGCCGCGTCACGACGTCTGAAAACCCCGCATGAAAGCCAAAGCCATGCAGCCGCACGGTATCATGTTCCACCACTTCCACGACCGCCGGCATCCCGCCGGCCAGGGCTCCCTCTCCGCCGACGATTTGGCCGAGATAATCCGCTTCCTCAACCCGGACCGCATTCTCCGGGCCCGGCGCTGGCTGAAGCATGCCATCTCCGGCACGCTCGAGGAGCACGACATCTGTCTGACCTTCGACGATAACCTTTGCTGCCAATACGACGTGGCCCTGCCCGTCCTCCAGGATTTCGGCTTGACCGGCTTCTGGTTCATCCCGACATCGGTCTTGCAAGGCAAACTCGCCCGGCTCGATCTCTACCGCAAATTCCGCGTCAAATACTTCGACGAAATCGACGACTTCCACGAAGCCTTCTTCCGCACCCTCGCGACCTCCGACCATGCCGACCTCGCCGAGCAGGCCCTGCGGCAATTCCACCCCAGCACCTACCTGGCCGACTTCCCGTTCTACAGCGAGGCCGACCGCCGCTTCCGCTATGTCCGCGACGAAGTCCTCGGACCGCAGCGCTATAACAGCATCATGGACGCCCTGATCGGCTCGAGCGGACTCAACCTGGAAGACCTCGCCGACAACCTCTGGATGAACCCCGACCGGATTCGCGAACTGCACGCCGAGGGTCACGTGATTGGCCTGCACACGCACACGCACCCGACCCGCCTCGCCCAATTAGATCAACAGCAACAGCTTCGCGAATATCGTGACAATTACACGTACCTGATGTCGCTTCTCGGCGAGCCCCCGACGACCGTCGCCCACCCCTGCAACTCATACAACCGCCACACGCTCGCGATCCTTCGCCAACTGGGCGTCAAAATCGGCTTCCGCGCTAATATGGTCTACTCCGAACACTCCAAGCTCGACTTCGCCCGCCGAGACCCCGCCGACATCTTCCAGGAAATACGTAGCGGCAACATCAACGCGGCCGCAGCACATACTGCATCTCCGCCGGCTCCCTCTGGTCCGCAAACAGGTCGAAATCCAGCCGACATACCGGCTTCAGCAGTTCGCTAAACAGCGCAATCCAATCCCGCTTGATCGCCAGCCGCGTCTCCGGCGTCAGCTCGCCGACCATCCGCGCCAGCAGCGGCGCGATCGGCCGCAGACCGATGTCCCAAATGTGCGCATGTGTGCGCGTTGCCAGCGGCGTCGCCTCCACGATTTCCAGCCCCGCCGCCTGAAAACGCCGTTCCCACTCCGCGCGCGAGGCCAGCGACGGCCACGTCGCCAACCGACCTCGATCGAGAAGCTCCAGCACCCGCTCGCCCAGTTGTCGGCGGAACGGCGAGAGCGTATAGCGCGCGATCGTATCGAGTTTCACGTGAAACACGATCGCTCCCCCCGGGCGCACAATCCGCGCGACCTCGCTCAGAAACGGCTCGATGTTCCGCACCCACTTTGCCGAATTGCAGTAGACCGATTGGAACTCGTCGTCGCTAAACGGCAGCGGCTCGTTGTTATCGTGCCGCACCAGGCGCCCGTAGAAATTCAGCGCCGACGCCTTGCTGAGCGCCGACGCCTTCAGGTCGGTCCCCACGTCGATCGTCCACTCGGGCCGGCGGGTCACTTTCGGCTGGTAACCCGCGGCGGCGGCATGGTCGAACATATCCGCGTTATCGCGCGTGACCTGTTCGAGATTTCCCACCGCCTGAAACAGATCGAACGAAAGCCCGAACGCCCCCCCCGCGTGAACGAAACTGAACACCCCGTCGCCACAGCTTAGATCAACCATCGGCGGCGTCATCGCCACTCGCCGCCACGCCAGGCTGCGCAGCACCGTCCAAAACGCATTCTCCGGCCGCAGCCAATAGATGTTGAGATAGCGTTGCAGCAGCTCGTCACAATTCGGCTCCGAACAAGCAACCGCTGAGCAACTCGCCGACGACAATGATCCAGCGGATGACATGCAAGCTCCTTCCGATACGTTCTCCCACTTTCTATCGGAACGACCGCGCGGACTGAAGTCCGCGGCTCTTTGGGTTATGCCGGAGGGACGACTGATTCGGAGTGAACAAACGCGTTTCGCGCAACACTTGCGCCAACACGATCATCATTCCATTGCCTCAACGCGCAAAACCAATCTCCGCAACCACCGGCCGATGATCAGAACCCCGCCCGACACCCGTTCGGCTACTCGTGCTCGTCAGCTCCCTAGACAAGAACACGTGGTCGATTCGCAGGCCCGGTATGTAGCGGAAAAACGTAAGCACCGGCCAAGTCGTGCCGCGCCCGCGCCCACTGATCCGGTGCGTGTCGATCAGGCCGAGACGTGCCAATTCGTCGGCGAACGCGCTGGCATTGGTGAAATTGAAATCACCGCAGAGAATGATCGGCAGCTTTTCACGTCTAAGCTGCTCCAGCAGATCCGCAAATTCCCAACGCTGTTCGATGGTCCAATCGTGGCGCTTGGGAGGTATGAGGTGGACGTTGTAGAGCGCAACCTCTTGCCCCGCCAGCAGCATTACAGCCCGGGTTTGCGGTAGACCGACCGTCCCGATCGGTAAATGCGAATCCACCAAACCGACGAAAGGCCTCCGTGCGTAAACCGCTTGGCCGAAGGAGTCGTCGCGACAAACGTAGCTGACATAGGGGTACTCGGCGGCAAGCGCCGCTTGAAACGCCTGATGCCAACATGCCGTGTATTCCTGCAAGACCAACACGTCGGGTCGGGCGATGACAACCTCGTCAACGATCGGGCCGGTTGTCTTGTTCGCGTGAAGCAGGTTGACGGACATGATTGTGATCGTTTTGCCCGCGACCTGTGGCTGGTGATGCGGCAGGTAACTCCACAACGCCGGACCGACGGTGAACATGATAAGTGGCACGGCGGCACCGAGTAACCACCAGCGGCGGATCAGACCGGCAACGAGTGCGATGAGCGATAAGAACAGGCCAAGATGAAACAAAAAAGTGCGGATCATGAACGCGGCCAACGCGATCCAGATATAATTCGCGTTGCCGCTCCGAAAGTCCTGTGGACAGACGAACGCGAAGACGATCGCCACATATGACGCAACCACCACGAACCACGCTTGCGGCGCGAACATGCGTTTACGTTCTTCCCACGTCGGCAAGAGCAAGCGGCGTACGAGCGGTCGCTTGTGCCTGGCTGTCGGCACAGCCGTTTGACCCATGCGCCCACTATAACACGCAGACTTTGCCAATGTCGGCGATGGGCAGGTACACTCGCGATATTCACAATCGCGAACCGGCCCGCATCGAACCACCAAACGGGTGCAATATTGGTGTAGCATGTCGATATCAGGAAGTATTATTGGCCTCGACATCGGCGGAACAAAGACCGCCGTCGTCCTTGGCGATCACGCCGGTCGTATACACGACCGCCTCCAGTTTGCCACGCAAACTCAGCGTGGGTTCGCTGTCACATACGACGAGCTCCGCGACTCGGTCGATACACTGCGGACGCGCGCCGAGCAAGCGGGTGCGCAAATCGAGGCAATCTCCGTCTCCATCGGCGGTCCCCTGGACATCGATCGCGGAATCGTCAAATCACCCCCGAACCTGCCCGGCTGGGACAATATACCACTGAAACAGATGCTGTCGGAACGTTTCGGATTGCCGGTTTACATAGAGCACGACGGCAATGCCGGCGCGCTGGCCGAGTGGTACTTCGGTGCCGCTCGCGGCGCACGCAACGTCATCTTCCTGACGATGGGCACTGGCTTCGGCGGGGGGCTGATCCTGGACGGGCGACTCTATCGCGGAACCTGCTCTGCCGCCGGCGAGGTCGGCCACATCCGTCTCGCAAAAACCGGACCGCACGCTTTCGGAAAAACCGGCTCGTGGGAAGGTTTATGCGGCGGTGCCGGCATTGCTCAACGCGCGGCCCAGCGCCATCCGCAACGTTGGCGGGAATATCAGATAACGACACGTGATCTGGCCGAACTCGCAGTCGCCGGTGACGCAGACGCCCGCGATCTGTTCGCGGAAGTCGGCCGCGACCTGGGCCGCGGGCTGGCAATCCTAATCGACATATTGAACCCCGAAGTCATCGTTATCGGATCACTCGCGGTGCGGCTGGGCGATCTCGTTCTCGCGCCGACGCGCGCGGAGGTTTTGCGTGAAGCCCTCCCCGACGCCGTCGCGGCCTGCAAAATCATGCCCGCCGCCCTCGGTGAAAGACTGGGCGACGTCGCATCGATCTGCGCGGCCCTCGGCGGGCACGGTGGACCGCAATAAGCGCGCGTCCGGAAACGTGCCGGTCCGAGTGCCGCCGAGACGGCGACGCTCCCCACGTTGTAAACGGCCGATTCGTGTCCCCCACGGCTAAAGCCATGGGCCACCCGATCCCTTGGCCCCCCGACCCCTTGGCCCCTCGGCCCCTTAGTCCCTTTGATTGCGGTCAAAGGCCGCGTCAAGTTTAACCCTTCAAAACGTCCGGATTTACCACACAATTTATTCCTGACCCGCACTTGAACGATAAGCACTCTGAGTAGTAGGCAAAGGCCGGCCGACACCCGACTCGGCCGTGCAGCGCCCGGTACCAGCATTTGCGGACCATCCGTCAATCGGTCGGCAACGGGACTTTGAGGGTGTCAACGCCGGAGCAAGGCAACAAGCTATCAAGCTTTCAACAACGCAGAGGCGTGGGGCTGTTATGGCGAATGAAACAAACGACAACGGTTCGGGACCGGATCGGCAGGAACTATCCGCGGCGATCGAAACGCTGCGCGAGGCCGTCAAAACCGAACTTGACGCCAACGACTTGGGCCGCCTGGCCCAAATGCACACCGCGTGCCAGACTCTCGTGGCGCTCGACGGTCCCGTCGGCGAGTTTTCATCCGCCCTCGCGAATCTCCTGGAAGGCATTATTCTGAAAGAGGCGGCCGATGCCGATCGGGGTCTGACACTGATTCCACAGGCCGTCGAAACGATCGGCAATGCCGTCGACGGCCGGGATGTTGACGTCGAACCGCTGCTTATACAGATCCGCGCCGTCACCACCAGCACACCCACGCCGGCACCCGAGTCGATGGCCGCCCCCGAGCCAGCCACGGTCGAACCCGAGCCCACATCGGCTCCCGCGGCGCCCCCTGGGTCCCCATCGGCAACGTCCGAAGTCACCATCGAACAATATGTCGCCGAGCCGTTGGTCGTCGATCTCGACGAGCGCGAGCACCTGGAAGGGTTCATCGACGAAAGCCACGAGCACATGGACGCGATCGAGGTTGCCTTGCTCGAGGTGGAGAACGACCCCACCAACACCGACAAAATCAACGAGCTTTTCCGACCCTTCCACACCATCAAGGGCATCGCCGGCTTCCTGAATCTGCGTGATATCAACCGCCTGACCCACGAGATGGAAACCATCCTCGATCTCGGGCGAAAGAACGAACTAAGGATTATCCCCGAGACCGTTGACCTATTCTTCTCCGGGATCGATGCGCTCAAGGAGCAGATCGCCAAACTCGCCAATTACCTCGCCAACCCGAGCGGCGATGTCGTTCCCCAACCCAACATCGTTGCCGTCATGGCCCGTTTGCACGCCACTGCCACCGGTCAGGCGCCGCCGCCCGCGACAACGACGACACCCGACGCGACATCCGAGCCGACCCAAGCGGCCGCTGCTCCCACAACACCCGCGGCCGCGAGCATATCGCCAACCCCTACCTCCGAAGCGCCCGCGTCCGAACCCGCCGACGATAGAGGTGCCGCCGGTGGCGAGGGCGGCGCGACGCAGGTCGCCGACACCTCCATCCGGGTTGACACCGCCAAGCTCGACTTTCTGGTTGACGCCGTCGGTGAACTCGTCATTGCCCAGACCATGGTCAATCTCAGCAACGTGGTCTCGACCGACGAAAAACTCACCCGCGATGTCTCGCAGGTCAGCAAGATCGTCCGCGACGTCCAGGAAACCGCCATGGCCATGCGAATGATCCCCATCGGCCAAACCTTCCAGAAAATGCGTCGACTCGTTCGCGACGTTTCCCGAAAGGCCGGCAAACAGGTCGAGCTCAAAATCAGCGGCGAAGACACCGAGCTCGACAAGAACGTCATCCAGGCCATCGCCGACCCGCTCGTCCACATGGTTCGCAACGCGGTCGACCACGGCATCGAGACGCCCGAGGGTCGCCGCGACGCCGGCAAGCCCGAAACCGGAATCGTGCACCTGAACGCCTTTCACCAAGGCGACAGCATCGTGATCGAGATCCGCGACGACGGCAAAGGCCTCGATCGTGACAAGCTTATCGCCAAGGGTATCGAGCGCGGCCTGATCTCATCAGGGGAGCAGCTCAGCGACCAGCAGGTCTTCGGCCTGGTCATCCAGCCCGGATTCTCAACCGCCGAGCAGGTCACCGACATCTCCGGCCGCGGCGTCGGCATGGACGTGGTCAAGCGAAACGTCGAAAAGCTACGCGGCAAGATCGAGATATCCTCCGAGTTGGGTCGCGGCAGTGTTTTCAGCGTCCGCCTGCCGCTCACTCTCGCGATCATCGACGGCATGCTCATACGCCTCGGAACCGAGCGTCTGATCATCCCGACCATCCTGATCGAGCAGTCGCTCCGCCCCGAAGCGCAGCAGATCACCCACGTTCAGCGCAAGGGAACCATGATCCAGGTCCGCGGCGAACTGATTACGCTGATTCAGCTCGGCCCGCTCTTCGGCTTCTCCGGACCGATCGATCCCACCGAAGGTTCGGTCGTCATCGCCTTGACCGAAACCCAAAAAATCGGCATCGTCGTCGACGAGCTGATCGGCCAGCACCAGGTCGTCATCAAAACCCTCGGCGAACGCTTCAAGCAAGCCAAGGGGATCTCCGGCGCCGCCATCCTCGGCGACGGACACGTGGGCTTGATCCTCGAACCGACCGGTCTCCTCGCGCTGCACAGTTCAAGCGAGGTCATTATTCCCATAAGCGACACCACGAACATAGCCGAGATTGTCGAAGCCGCGGCCGAACTTGATGACAACGGCGGTTCAAGCGAACCCCAACAGCAGGAACTTACCGAGGATTCCTCCGCCCCGGGCGTAGCGGAGCCTGAGGCGGCCTTAGTTTAGGGAGGCACATATATGACCACCGCAATGTTAACGGACCAGGCCGGCACCATGGATCTGAGCGCGCACGGCGGCAAATACCTGACATTCAGCTTGGCCGAGGAGGAATACGGACTCGAGATCATGAAAGTCCGTGAAATCATCGGGATCATGGATATCACCGCCGTCCCCCAGATGCCGGCCCACGTCAAGGGCGTGATCAATCTGCGCGGTAAGGTGATCCCCGTTGTCGAGCTGCGCCTCAAGTTCGGCATGGAATCGGCGGAGTACACCGAAGCAACCTGCGTCATCGTCGTCGATGTCGGTACATTGGTCGGCATCATCGTCGATACCGTACAGGAAGTCCTCAACATTAAGGGCGAACAGATCGATCCGCCGCCGCCCCTCGGCGCATCCGTCGACACGACTTTCATCCTCGGCATGGGTAAGGTGAAGGAAGAGGTCAAGATCCTGCTCGACATCGACAAAGTCTTGAACGAGGAAAAGGCCTTGGCCGCCGAGGAAGTCTAATCTCCGGCCCAACACTGCCGCGAAATAACAGGGACGGTTCGCAGGCGGCATGCTAATGGCCGCGGCGAACCGGAACGAACCGACCAGCCACCAACCCCCTTGGAGGCTGCGGGGCGAATCCACGACCGTATACGCAGAGTCGCTCCCCTTCATCGAGCGCCCTGCGTTCAGGATTGTGAGTATGTCAAGTGGAACTTCTGGATCGCCGATGCACCCTTTGCAGGTAGCACGGTTTCCCGCTATGCGCCCTCGGGCACAGTCACGGATTCCGTTGACAAGCCGACGCTAGGGAACCGGATCATACTGGATCGAAATTGTGGCAGAGATCGCGCTCAAACCGACGACAAGGCTCACAAACATCGTGGTCGACATCGCCGATCTGGCGGTTTCCAAAGACCCCGGTGCCTTGCTGATCACCTACTCGCTCGGGAGCTGCATCGGTGTCAGCATCTGGGACCCCGTCGCCAAGGTGGCCGGGTTGCTCCATTACATGCTTCCCGAATCGAGCATCTCGCCCGACAAGGCCAAGGCCAATCCGGCGATGTTTTGCGACACCGGCGTTCCAAAACTGTTCAAGGCTGTCTACCAGCTCGGGGCGACCAAACGACGATTGGTCGTAAAAGTCGCCGGCGGTTCCCAACTGCTCGACGACAAAGGCACCTTCAACATTGGTAAACGAAACTACCTCGCGCTTCGGAAAATCTTTTGGAAAAACGGCATCATGATCGACGGGGAACATATCGGCGGTTCGATTAGCCGAACCGTGCGAATGGAAGTTACCACGGGAACCGTCATAATCAAAACACGCGGTGGGGAGGTACCGCTATGATCGACATTCAACTCGAACAGTTGATCCAGCGCGCCGAGTCGTTGCCAAAGCTGCCGGACACGACGGTCCGTTTGATCCGCGTGATCAACGATCCCGCCAGTACCTTCCAGCAGATCGTTGACGTGATCCGCTTCGATCAGACCGTCACGACCGAATTGTTGCGGCTCTGTAATTCCGCATATTTCGGCCTCTCGCGGCCGATCGTCTCCATCGACGACGCCGTCCGCTACGTCGGCACGGCCAAGCTGATGCAGCTCGTCATGGCCGCTCACACCCACGCCCTGCTCGGTCCCGAACAGGCCGGCTACGGACTCCTCCCCGGCGCGCTCTGGTCCCACTCGGTCGGCGTGGCCCTCGCCTGCCAGGTCATGGCGGGATATCTGAAGATACAGGATAAGGGACTACTCTTCACCGTCGGGCTATTGCACGACATTGGAAAAATCGTCCTGAACGAGAATGTCGGTGCCGAGTATGCCGGCATCGTCCGAATAGTCAACGACGAGAAGATTCCCTTCCATGAGGCCGAACGCCGCATGTTCGGCATTACCCACGCCGAGGTCGGCGAACTGGTTGCAAACCGTTGGAAATTGCCTCACCCAATCCCCTGTTGCATCCGGTATCACCACGAACCCGCGGCGCTCCCCACCCCGGACCCCATCATCGACGCCCTGCACCTGGCCGATACGGCTTGCCTGCTCTTGGGAATCGGCGGCGGGGACGACAGTCATATGTACCGCATCGACGAGGACGTGCTTGAACGTACCGGTATTAAAACCGGTGAAATTGAGAATATTGGCGCGACCGTCGTTACCGAACTGAAGTCGGTCCAGAAGCTCTTCGGTTTCGAATAAGGTGTGCGAAATGTCTTCCAATGTTTTGATAGTAGATGACTCGAGGATCATGCGGCAGATGATCAAACGCACTGTCGCCATGGCCGGCCTCGACATTAATGAGGTCTACGAGGCCGCCAATGGCATCGAGGCGTTCGCACAACTGGCCCAGCACGATATCGCCGTCGTCATCCTCGACATCAACATGCCCGTGATGAACGGTATCCAGTTCCTTACCCGCGTGCACGACGACCCCCGCCTCTGCAACATCCCAGTCGTAATCGCCTCAACCGAAGGCAGCGAGACGCGCATCGAACAATTGATGGAATGCGGCGCCAAGGACTACCTGCGCAAACCCTTCCACCCCGAGCAGCTCCGCGATACGCTCGCCCCCATACTCGGCATCAGTGAGGAGGGCGCCATGGCCCTGGAGAGCGGAGACGACGACTCCTTCTAACGTAGCTCGCGCCCCGCCGCGCGCTCTTCCCACCGACTTCACTCGGGCTTCTGAACCCCCCACCGGTCTCTCAACCTTCCAGCACAACCGCCGCGATCAACGGCTGCTTAACACGCTCGCCCTTGCGAAACCGCCCGGCCCGGAACTGTTGCCCGGCCTCCACTCGAACCGTTTGGTTGGGATCGGTAATTTTTTCACCACCCCACGCGAACGCTCCGCCCTGAACCATCCGACGCGCTTCCGACTTGCTGATCTCACGATCGTGCGCCAGCCACGCCAGCTTCCAGACCGGCACGCATCCGTCATCGATCTCCGCTGCCGGCACCGGCACGTTGACCACCTCGCCGGTCCGCCGCGCTCCGAAATGCTCGTGCCACCACTTCGCCGCCGTTTCCATCTCCGCCGTGGTGTAAAAACGCTCCCCGATCTTTCGCGCCAGCAGATCCTTAGCTTTCATTGGATGTTCTTTGATCGCCGCTCGCCCCTCGGCCTCCGGGACTTCCGTCAGCAGCGTAAACCACTCCTCCAGCAGGTCGTCCGGAATGCTCATCGTCTTGCCGAAGAAATCGCGCGGCGAGTCCGTTACGGCAATGTAATTGCCATAGCTCTTCGACATCTTGCGCTGCCCGTCCAGCCCGCGCAGCAACGGCATGATCATCACGATCTGCGGCTCCTGTTGCACGTCGCTTTGCAGCTCGCGCCCCACCAGGTTGTTGTACGTCTGGTCAGTACCGCCGAGCTCGACGTCCGCCCGGATGTTGACCGAGTCCCAACCCTGCACGAGCGGATAGAGCAACTCGTGAACGCTGATCGGCACCTCGGACTCGTACCGCTTGCGAAAATCCTCGCGTTTCAGCATCTGCCCCACGGTCATCCGCCCGGCCAGCCGCAGCACGTCGGTAAAATTCATCTGCTCCAGCCACTCCGAATTATGTCGCACCTCCAGCTTCTCGGGCGACATGTCCAGGATCCGCCCCGCCTGCTGCAAGTACGTCTGTGCGTTCGCGTTGATCTCGTCCACCGTCAAGACCGGGCGCGTCTTGCTCCGGCCGGTCGGGTCGCCGATCCGGGCGGTGAAATCGCCGATGATCATCACCGCCTGATGCCCGAGGTCCTGAAACTGGCGCAGTTTGCGCAGGACGACCGAATGCCCCAGGTGAATGTCCGGCGCGGTCGGGTCCATCCCCAGCTTCACTCGCAAGGGCCGGCCGGTCTTGGCCGACTTCTCTAACTTCTGAACCAGCTCCACGTCGGTATAGACGTGCTCGCATCCATACAGTAGTTCTTCAATTCCAAGATCGCTCATAGCAAAGCATGATAGAATCGCGCCCGGCCGGTTTCCAGTGTGTCAGGCATGATGTGCCTGATCATTGTCCACGGCCCCCGACAGGTTAGCCCCGATGGACCGACAATCGGAACAGAAATGCCGTCGCAACCCGATCGACTGCTTCGAGCGCGCCCTCGCCGCCCGTCAGGCCCTGCTGGACGACCCGTGCTCAAACGTCTGCCGCATCTTTAACGCCGCCGCCGACGGAATCCCCGGGCTGGTCATCGAAAAGTTCGGCGACGTCCTGATCGCGCAACTCCACGAAGGCCGTCCGCGGTTAACCGAGTCCCAAACGCGCAATTTATGCACCCACGCCCAACGCCGACTAAACGCCCGAGCGGTCTATCGCAAGTTCTTCGCCCAGGATCGCTCCAAGGCCCTCCCGGCGTTGAACAAACCGCACACCGACCCCACGCCCTGGCTCGGAAAGCCCGTCGAAGCCGAAATCACCATCCTTGAAAACGGCATCCGCTTCCTGATCCACCCTTATGACGGCTACTCCGTCGGTCTCTTCCTCGAACACCGCGACAACCGTCGGCGTTTGCGCGATCTCGCCGCCGGACGCGCCGTGCTCAACGCTTTCGCCTATACGTGCGCGTTTTCGGTCGCGACCGCCCTTGGCACTGCCGCTACTACTAGTGTGGACGTTTCCAGGAAGTACCTCGAATGGGGCAAGCGTAACTTCGCCGCCAACGGCCTCGATCTAAACCCGCACAGCTTCATCTGTTCCGACATCTTCGATTACTACCGCCGCGCAAAACGTCAGGGCCGTCGTTTCGACCTGATTATCCTCGACCCGCCCACTTTCGGGCGAGCCAAGCGGTCCAAACAGACCTTCGTGCTGGCCGATGATCTGGAGAAGCTCGTGGCCGGAGCCGTCGAGTTGCTCAATCCCGACGGCGATATCCTGCTGGCAACGAACCACCGCGGAACGTCGCGTCGCCGCCTCGAAACAACCCTCGTCTCCGCCTCTGCCACGCGTCCCCGCACAATCGTCGCCCGCCCACGGCTGCCCCTGGATTTTCGCGGCGACCGGGGTTACGCCAAGTCCGTCCTGGCACGTTTCGGCTGACGCGCGGCCCACCTCACCGCCCAGGTCGCCGCCGGCCAAACCCGATCCACGAAAAAAATGAGCTTCACATACTTGACGTAGAGTGCCGACATGTAAATAGTTATCGTTTGAATCGGCGCTTCGAGGCGTACCCGTCGGCGCGGCGGGGCGGAAGTGCAGGGTTAAAGTCAGTAGGAGATGTCATGACTGATCTCTTGAGTTCGTTAAGCACGCTTCTCACGGCCGGTGTCGGCGGAGTCACCTTTGTCGCCATGTGGAGCTACATGGTATTACAGTGGCTCGCCAGCAACGATTTTTGGCTCGGCAACGGGGGTGGCCTCGGATGGTGGTGGCCGTTCTAGCCGTCCCGTTGACACGCATTACTATTTCGTAAAGTTCAGACGCTCGTAGACCCTTCATCGTGGGGCAAGGAGCGTCTGTTTCTTTATATCCCCACAAAGTGTCAACGTTGCCACTCGGGCGACATCGCTTCCTTCAAGACCGCTGTAGGACCGGTTTTCAATCTGTCTATGGGTTACTAGCGGGAGCGGGGCAGATTTTTTGTAAAAAGACGGGGGCAGCCCCAAGAACGGTTTACAACAAAAACAGCCCGAAATAAAAACCCGCCCCCCCGCGCCACAGCACCCCC